>JAWUVZ010000013.1:0-32764 GCA_034112105.1 Glaciecola sp.
TATTCAAAGGCATTTGTAAATGGTTTGTAAATATATGCCATTTAGATTGCATTTTCTAAATTAAATGACGGTAATTCGGTAACTTGAACTTTTAACGTGTTGGGTTGGACAAAATGATGAGATTAATCGATACATTGAACAATATAAAAATAAAATTAGTCGATCCAAGCTCAACAAAAAGATCCCCTACACCCCCGATAAAGTCCTTTTAAACTCAAATAGCTTGCTAATAGCATGCAACAACTGCTGTACTTAGTTAATTGTTTTTACGTTTAAAGTAAATTTATATGAAATTCTTATCTGCTATTACCTGCATCGTAGTACTAGTTAGTTTTAACTTACAGGCGCACCAAATGACCGAGCAACACAGCAAATCTTTATACATTAAACCAGTCTTTGAACCCACGATAAATGAAGAATGGATTGGATTAGGTATTGCGTATGGCTCTTATCGTGACAATGAAAGCCCAGATAAGAAAAGCGTATCATCTGAACAAGATATTCTTGAAGACATGACTATTTTAACCACTAACGAAGGAGTCCAGTGGAACCTTATCCGCATGTACGCAGCTGATCCTGCTAGTGAACAAGTATTAAAGACCATACAGAAACATAAATTACCAGTAAAGGTGATGCAAGGAGCTTGGCTATCGTCCACTCAAAGCGATGAAGAAAATGAGCAGCAAATTTCGGAAGTTATTCGTTTAGCCAACCAATATAAAGATATTGTTGTTAGCATCAACTTAGGTAATGAAATTTTTGTCGATTGGTCGGCGCATAAACTAGAACTGAGCGATATTCCGAAGTATTTAAAATGGGTTGAAAAAGTAAAGACCGCTACAGACGTTCCAGTGACACTTGCCGATGATTATAATTTTTGGAATAAACCGTGGAGTCAGGAAATAGCACGAGCACTCGATTATATTGTTTTACATGCTTACGCTATGTGGAATTCACAATCACTTGAAAATGCGGTTTCTTGGACGGAAACAACGTATCATGATATTGCTGTATTACACCCAAATACGCAGATTGTTCTTGGGGAATCCGGTTGGGCGACTAGTTCTGTCAGCAGCAATGGCGATGAGAGTCTTATTATTGGAGAGGCCAATGAAGAAGCGCAGAAAATATTCTTTGATGCTTATCGACAATGGCTAAAAGACAATCGTATTGTGTCTTTTTATTTCGAGGCTTTTGATGAAAAATGGAAAGGGGGTGACGATCAATCAGACGGCATAGCGGAAAAAAATTGGGGTGTATTTCGCTCCGACAGAACGCCTAAGCTAGCCGTTGAAGCAGTATCCAAATAGACGCTTAAGTAATGTGTTGGGCACAGACTAACTCTGCGCCCATTAACGAGCGTATTGCCCTATATTTAGAGAAGGTTGGTTCAGGATTGCTCTATTTGAACAATAGCTACCTCATCTTACCGCAATTGCGAAATCCGAGGTGCGATCGGAATATTTCAAATCGTTAGTTCGGTATCTTGAAACCCAGCAGAATCGATTTTTTTTCAATATATCAGCTATACACTTTATTTTTCTTATCCTCAAGAATAAAGCCAGCCACCACCTTACGTCGTTTCAGTTCTCTTGGATTTAGGTCGCATATCTTCCCTAATCATCACCAGTGCAGGGATCAAAAATAGAATAATAACGCTGGCAAACACTATACCGGTTGCCAAACTTACTGCCATCGGGATCAAAAACTGCGCCTGCGTGCTTGTTTCGAACAGCATCGGAGTTAAGCCCAGTGCTGTAGTAGCAGTGGTCAGAAATATAGCACGAAATCTGAGCCTAGCAGCCTCTACAATCGCTTTGGCGTTCTCCCAGCCATCCTCAACCAGTTTGTTATAACGGTCCAACAACACCAGTGAGTCATTAACTACCACACCGCTCAGCGCCACCATTCCGAAAATAGAAATAAATGACAAGTTGTAGCCGAGTAGGAAGTGCCCCACCAGTGCTCCAGCTGCACCAAAAGGCACGCCAGCTAAAATGATGAGTGGTTGTGTATAACTTTTTAATTGGGATGCAATTAGCGCAAAAATTATAAGTATGGCAACGAGGGTCAATCGGCCCAAGGCGGAGAGATCGTTTGACTGTTCACGCCCAGCTCCGGCTTGGCGTATTTGTAACCCCGGAAACTGCTGTTTAAGGTTTGGCACCGTTTTTTCCAATATGGCTGCATTGGCCAAATTTGGCGACGTTACCGTATCATCTACTTGACCTGAAACTGAGACAATTCGCAGACCATCAATACGGTTGATAGCAGACAAGCTTCTTGACTCTGTAACTTGAGCAACGCTAGAGAGAGGAGCTTCGCTGCCGTCGGCTAGTCGGATCCGTGCATCAAACAAATCTGTAATTGAGCTGCGGTTACGCTGAGGGTAACGAACCATCACTTTTAATTCTTCGCGACCTCTTTGAATGCGCTGCACTTCCTCACCAAAAAAGTTTCTGCGCAGTTGCCTCGCTATGTCAGTGGGAGTTAGTCCGGCGGCTTCCCCCATGGGAGTTAAGTTAATATCAAGTTGTCTTTTACCAATGCTGTTTGAATCTTGGATTTCATAGACACCATCAATACCTGCATAGCTAGCCCTTAAACTGTCAACAGCTTGGTCAAGCACTTCGCTATTTTGATGGGCAAGTTCAAATTCTAGGTCCGCTTGGGAACCAAAAAAATCAGCGGTATAGGAGAGTCGCTCAACCCCACGAATATCACCAACTTCGGCTCGCCACAATCGCTCCAATTCCTTTGCTGAACGTGTTCTTGGAGGCTCCGGTCCCAGCGTTATTTGTACGGACGCTATGTGACTCGCTATTGTCATTCCACTGCCACCGCCCGGTCCACCGCCAGATCTTGTTTGTCCACCTATAGTGACGCTAATCGATTCGAAAGCGGCACCATCGAGACGTGCATTAACGGTATTAGCGGCATCGACCATTTGGTTAGCTGCCTCTTGAGTTAACTCAAACGGAGTGCCAATAGGGAATTCAACTGTTGCTCGAACAGAGTTTGCCTCCAGATCAGGAAAAAATATAAATCGTACCGCACCTGTGCCTACTAACGACCCCGCTAACACTAACAAACCTATACCACCAGCTAGTGTAAGATAGCGGAAACGAACCGCACGGGACACCGAAGGCGCCAAGATTTGGGTGCGAAATTGGTCAACTCTTATAGCTACAATATTTTGTATTTTATCGAGAGGCCACCGGCTCCATTTTTGTCCGTTAGCCAGGTGTGAGGGTAAAATAAAGAATGCCTCAATTAGCGACATACTAAGTACCAGAATAACCACTACTGGCACGACACCTAAGATTTGACCGAATGTCCCTGTTGCAAAGAGTAGTGGCGCAAATGCAGCCATTGTAGTTAAAACACCCACCATAACCGGACCAATTACAGCGTTAACACCGTCCATCGCGGCTTGCATACCTGTTTTGCCGTTTTCCTGTTCGGAAATAATGCTTTCGCCAACCACCACAGCATCATCAACAACAATACCCAGCACAATAATCAGGGCGAACAGGGATATCATATTTATATTTACGTCGAAGGCGTCGAAAAACAAAAATGCACCTAAGAATGATATGGGGACTCCCATGGCAACCCAGAGGGCAAGTCTTAAATCCAGCATGATCACAAGGAAAAGGAAAACTAAAGCAAAACCTTGTAAACCGTTCCTCAGCAACAAGCCAATGCGATCTTCGAGCGTTTCTGTTTGGTCATTCCAAACAGAAACATCAATGCCAAGTGGTGGTGTATAACCTTGCAAAAATGTTTTGATTTCAGCCGCAATGGCGAGCACATCCTCGACTTCAGACTTTTGCACTTTTACCAGCACACTATCTCGGCCATTAAATTGATTAATAAGGTCTACGTCAACAAACCCATCTCGAACGGTCGCTACATCAGATACTCGCAGCACACTGCCATCTGGTTCTGCGCGAAGTACTATATTTTCAAACGCATCACCAGAATTACGCTTGGTGTTGGTGCGAAGCAAAATATCGCCACCTTGGGTTTGAATCTGACCTGAGGAAAGATTAATTGAAGAACGACGGATCGTACTTGCCACTTGTGACATCGTAAGGTCATATCTTCGAAGTGTATCCTCACTGATTTCTATAGCTATTTCATAGTCTTTCGCGCCGATCAGCGACACTAAGGACACTCCAGGTAATGCCAGTAATTCTTGCTCAACCAATTCAGCGCCGCGTCTGAGTTCGCGCTCACCCATTTCGGAGCTAACAACTATTGTTAATACATCTGACAGCGTGTCCGCACGAACTACTTTAGGTTGCTCTGCATCCTCTGGTGGAAAGTCGATAAGTTGCTGCACTGCGGCCTCTGCATCATCACGAACCTTGTCGGCATCGACAAAATCTTTCAATTCAAGCGTTACCGAACCCAGGTTTTCTGACGCTCGAGAAATAACACGGTCAACGCCGTCGATGCCAAAAACGGCCTCTTCTACGCGTCTGGTGATACCCTCCTCTACCTCTGTAGGCGTTGCACCAGGATAGGCAACTGAAATGGTTACGGTGCCAGTATCCAGAGTCGGGAATACCTGTGCGGTCAAACCTATTACAGACAAAAAGCCGCCAACGAGGAGGATAATCATAAGAAGATTAGCAGCAACCGGATTTTTGGCAAAGTAAGCAATTAAACCGCGATGGTTATCCAAACCAAGTGCTCGGCCTTGTATATCTTTGGGGTTAATCATAGCTTCATCTCTGTCATGCGGATCGGCATTCCTTCTCTGGCTCCAGGTACATTTCCTATAACAATACCATCTCCAAATTCAAATGCTTCCACCAGATATTCGCCATTATTACGCCCTAAAATCTTTGCAGAGACGCTCTGTATAGCTTCATTTTTTACAATCCAGACAGTTTCCCCGATCTGCAGTGCGGTTTCTGGCAACATAAAGATGCTGTCGATTGTTGGTCCGCTCAACTTAACAGTTACAAAGGTTCCGGGAGTCAATGACTGGTTGTTGTTTGCTGTTAAAAATACTTGTGAGAACTGAGTGCGAGAATTTCGTTCAGCAGCGATCCTGTCAATGCGACCTTCAAATGTGACACCATCTGCAGTGATCTTCGCTATCTGCTCTGATATTGGGCCTATCTTTGCAAGCTCTTGTGGCGTAAGTGATATTACGATTTCAACTGCGTCTAGTGCATAAACTCGACCAAAGGATTGACCTGCATTTAAAATTTGCCCCTCGTCCGCAGAACTTTCGACAACTACTCCCGAAAATGGCAGTGAATACACACTTCGGTCAAAGTTTACCTGCGCAATGTCACGTCGTGCGGTAGCGGATTGCAATTGTGCCATCGCCTGCGCTATCTGTGGCTCCTTAGCTATAAGTGGTGGAACACTTTTTCCAGGATTGAGGCGTTGGTAACTAGAGATATCAACTGAAGCTTCAGCCTGGCTCAGCCGCAATGACGCTTGCGCAGATGTAACGTCTGCCTGTACCTGGTCAAGAGCAAGCGCAAAGTCTCGCGGCTCAAGCGTTACTAATGTCTCTCCTGCAGAAAACCTACCACCATTTCTCAATTCCCCAGATGCAGCAACAACACGTCCGGAAACCTGCGTTGTTAATGTAACGTAACTGCGGACTGCGACAGAGCCTGTTGATGTAATAGCAAGCTGGCCAGATGAACTAGCCGGTCGCATAACGTCGACCAGTGTAGCGATACTGTCAGGGGCTGAGGGGGAACTTTGCGGTGGTTCCGAGGCTGCGGCTTGACCAGGAGCCCTAGAATAGATAAATACTAGAACCATAAGTACAATTACCGCTGCCACTTGAAGCAGACCTATTACCGGTTTTCTTCTTACCCCTACAGTCATATATTGTTCTCGATTTTAGTGGCTGTGAGCCAATTAATAGATTATTTATAGTTTATACGCAATATTAAGAGAAAAGGATAAAGCACATCCATCATCTATGCAACTGCCATTGATTTTCTTAAAGTTTGTAAGATAAATGCATCATGTCTTTTGCTTCATAAAGTCACATTCTGTCGTTTTCTTTAGCAAAAATAATGGATGGGCCAAGGTAAGATTTTGCACCAGAGTACCGCCAAAATTTGGGATATAAATTGATAATGATTTTTTAATTATTAGATGGGAAATTTGGCTAAATGGCGGCAAGTTGACGAATAAAAACGTTAACTGGTTAGCAGACCAAGTATACGTATTATTCTTACTATACTTTGTCTAACTCACCATTGGTCAAATTGATTTTGCCCCTTTAACTTGGCATTAGTTTCTCCTTGACTTACTATTACAACATTGTTCCCAATATTTGTCCGAGTGGAAATACCTTATGCTTCGCTTTTTAACTGTTTTATCTGTTGTGATTTTGTCATTTTCAGTACATCCGGCACAGTCAGGTGACACTGACTTTCAGCCAAACGCAAACATTACTGATGATCTAACCGTGTTTATTCATACCGGTTCAAGTCGCAACTATCGCATCATAGGCACCATTTTAGCTGGTGCACCAGTTACTGTACTTGTTCGTGAAGGTGAACCTGAATTTGTACAAATAGTCGATAGAGATGGCCAAAAGGGCTGGATAGAAGCTCAGTATTTATCCTCAACCGGCTCAATACGCGAGCTGTTGCCAAGTCTTCAACAACAAGTTGCCACATTAAATCAACAACTAGCGACTTTACGTGAACAGCATCAACAAGTCAGAAGCCAAAACATATCGCTCGAACAACAGAACAATCGCATTGCGGGTGAGTTAGCAAGTGCACTAGAATCCTCTGGCGAATTACAAATCAAAGTAGACAACGCCGATAACACTGCGATGATCGAATGGTTTACGCGCGGTGGTATCGTGGCTGTAATTTGTGTTTTGTTTGGTATTCTAATCACTTACTTTCCGAAAAAACGCAGTCGTGACGGCCAATGGAGATGATTAGCAAAACCACTGATCGTCGTGACTAGCTTGAATTCAGTAATGAATGTAGTAATTCTAAATAATACAAAACATGATAAAACTGGTTCCATTATGGTGTTGAAGCTTTAAATAGCTACTTTCGCAATAATGTATCCAGTCTCTTATCTGTTGTTTCAATATCTATTGTATTACAAGGCATGGGTGTGCCACTCTATTGTCAGCCCATATCCTGCATAACCAACTTAGGTGTTCGGTCTACGTAAAATAGTCCCCAATGTTTTTCGGGCTCTTGTGGGTCGTCTGAACCCTTCCAAGGTTCATCAAAAGCCTCAAATACAAAAGTTAGTATCTTTTCGCTATTAGTCCAGCTGAGCAGTTGCTGGTAATACTCAGCTTGTAAGCTATCAGAAGCATTCCATGATTCTATTCCACAGCCATTAGATTGCGTAGTCCAGCCCGCCTCAGTAATCACAATCGGCACACCCGGGTTACAATGCTGCACTGAGTAATAATTCTGCTTTGTATACTCCAGTGCATTTTCGATGTTTTGAAACTCCCATACTGGATAGGTATGAATAGAAATAAAGTCAATTTCCTTAACCAACGGAGCCAGCTTATTAGTCCACGGCACATAATTTTCGCAAAACGTAATAGGCACTTTAATTTTACTTTTGATACGTTGGGCAAATTCGACTAAGCGTTCAACTGGCACCATATGGTCGGTCCAATCGACACTCGCTTCGTTGCCAATTGATACCGAGAATACATGTTCAGGATAGCGGCCAGTTAAATCGATCAATCGGTCAATATCCTCATTATTCGCTTGACGATTCAGCGTTAATTGCTCTTCGCTAAAATGAGCGCCCCAAGGACAATTTGGATTGCTAACTTCAGCTGCTATGTCCACTCCCAACATTAATACAAAGTCGAGGTTTTCGTTAGTGATTACCGACAGCACTGTTTCGGCATGTTGGCTGCAATCATAAAGTCGTAGGTAAGACCAATCTGTTAATAATAATAAATCTTCTTTAATTTGTGCGTAACTAGGGTATATGCCTAATCTTGGGTTTTGCCCGTCTCTGTAACCTGAATAACAGATAGCGTGTCCATGCTTACGACCCATAAGTTGCTCAAGGGAAGTCAATTCACCCGATTCATTTAGCATATTTATGATTTCCGTCTTTGTCTAATATGCCCCAATAAGCACCAACATCACCTTCATCTGCAACCTTCCAATCTTCATCGAAAGAAGAGAAGTAAAACATATCAATGCCCTCTTCTTGCGTCCAATGATACGCATCCACAAAATAGCGAATAGCGTTTTCATAAGAAGGAACGGCGGCTCTATCAGGGGTGCCTTGATCCGGCCAGCCAGTTTCACTCACAATGACGGGTTTGCCGTTTGCTATTTTTACGGCGCGGGTATACATATTTTTCATATATGCTAAGGCATGTTCAGCAGGGTAACCTTCCCAAAAAGGATAACAGTTAGCGAAAATCACATCACATGCATCGGCAACCGAAGGATGATTTTCAAATAGAAAATATGCATCAACATAGCCTACTGGAATACCCGGAGCGCCTTGTTTTGCTCTATTAATGTAATCCACTAATTGCTGCTCGGTCATTTCTTCTCGCAGCATTACTTCATTGCCTACTGCCAACATGTCTGCATGGCCTGCTTGAGCAATGTCGACCGCATTTTGAAGTTCTTTTTCGTTGTTCTCAAAATCATCATCTAACCAAACGCCGACCATGGTTTTTAGTCCGTATTCAGCTGCAATTTTGGGTATCAATTCATTCCCTTGAGTACATGAAAATGTGCGTATCCATTTTACGTAAGGCAAAATTAGCTGCAAACGCTCGTGTATCTGCTTTTCTGTAATTTGAGTACCAGGTGCTTGACCCGAAACGTATGGACTAAATGACAAGCCATGGATCTTACTGTCTAATAGTCTTTTAGCTTCTGCTTGCAATTCAGAAACCGATAATTGCGCTGCAGTTAAACACTGATTACGATAATATTTTCCGGACATAGTCATCTCTATTTAAAAGTTAAGAAACTAAAGCTATTTTAGTGCCTTAATTATGTTTATTTATAATATCAACTTGATACCACATTAAAAAAATAAAAAATCGCCCGCAGTTTGCACTTGGCAGACGATTGCTCGAGACCCGTTCAATTAATACATAACAACAGAACACTGCTAAAAAACGTTAATTTCCTAACAACCCTATTCTGCGATGTCTAGGCATGAAAAATAAAACGGCCTCGATGGGAGCTATTTAAGTGCTTATTGAACTACTTCACGTAAAACGGAATGTTCGCATGGGCTGCATTATCATTACCGTCAAACGCATATACAAACAGACGATAAGCACCTGACTTTTCAGGGGCTATTAACTCAATAACAGCATCCTGATTTTTAATCACACCATCTACAATTTCGGGCACATACTCAGAGTCTCCTCCGACGTTGTCAGAGCTTGATTCTGAGCGGATTTTCCAAAGATAACGAATATCGTCACCCTCCGAATCAACTACATTGACCGAGGCTCTGTAAGCTCGACCCGCGTCGAGATATACTTCATCAAAAGCGTCCTGCTCATCCAGAATAATAGGGCTAATTCGAGGAGCTCGATTTTCCGGCCAACTCCCACTCCATATGTAATTCATAACATCCACAGCTTCTGTTTTTTCGCCACTGTCTAAAAACATACCGTACCAAGTAGACGTTTTCTCCTGCTTTTGTCCCCATAAAAAAACATAATTGCCGATCGCCTGACCGCCATATGGTTCGAGCACTTGCGCATAGCTTTTTGAATAATTACTGGCTTTTTCCGTACTGGTATTCTCCACTGGCGCGCCCCACTCAGTTGTATGCACTTCCCAATGACCAACCGATCCCCATTCGGTTACGAAATAAGGCTTATCAAAACCAAATTCTTTTATGTATTTGGGTAAATTGAGAAGATCAGCGTACATCTGAAAACTAATAAAATCTAAATCCGGCGCTCGCTCAGCGATTGCAACTAGTGCTTTTTTATCAAAGCCTGCTAATGCGGTTGTTGTTGGATGGTTAGGATCGAGTTCTTTGATCATTTTGGCGGTGTCATTAACCGCATCAAATACTTTGGGATTCGTGAAATCAAAGTTCACTTCATTCCCAATAATCCAAGTGAGTAGTGCGGGGTGGTTTTTATACTTTTCAACTCTGACTCTGTTTTCAGCAAGTTGTTTAGCTACTGCGGCCTTATCATTGTAGTCAAAGCCATGGCGTTCTCGCGCGAACTCTAAGCACAATGAAACGGTAATTCCCATTGCATAAGCTCGGTCCAATAATTGTTGTGCTGGTTCTGCATGGTTATCAACGGCCCAATTGCGCATTGAATTACCACCAAATTTAACGAGACTATCTAAATCAGTTGACGAAATACCAGCCCCCTTTACTTGATATGGCTTTCCCCCTCTGAGTAACTGGTAATTGCCACCTTCTTCAATAATTTCAACTTTAATCGCCGTTTGATTTTTAATTGCCATTTTGCTTTTTTTTACGCCAACATGGCTATTTGCCACCGCACGGTTGCTCATGTTGCCGGCCTTTGTAACAGCTGACGAAGGACTCGAGCTTTCCAACTCCGCAGCATGAGCTGCGTGACAAATGTTGAGAACACTCAATATGCCGATCACAAAAGCTGATAATAAAAATTTCCTAGGATTCATATCTACTCACACAATTACGTTGTTACTTGAAATAATATTTTTGCTGTTCACTTGAAAATACAACTGTTATTATTTTGTTAATAGTAGTTTGCGTTGTTATGGCCTCCGGCCTCAAATAAAATGAGGTAGATTGGTCTTTTTGAAAGCTAGAATGGATGGAGAGCATAGATATGAGCAACTGGGATGTGTAAACTGAGCATATGTTAATATTAGGTAAACAAACTAGGTAATGATTAGTACAATTAATCAATCCGTAAAAATGGCGATAAAAAAAGACGCCACCCACCGCTTTTGGTTCTGGCAAGCTAGCTTTTGGCTATTTCTTAGCACGGTCAGTTTTTTTACCTTAACGTTGTGGTATAGCCAAGTCACCTTAGCGAATATCGTACACACACTCTTGCAAGCAATCCTTGGTTTATTCTTCTCCGTAATACTCTACAAAATCTTCGACCGAATATGGGATAAATCCTACATATACAGGCTTTGTATTGGCATGGTCATGGTATTTGTCTTTGCGTTTATTTGGACTATATTTAGAATGCAAGCACTTGCTTGGTTGACGCCTGCCGATGAGGTATGGGGTGAGTTTGGCGGCTGGTTTTTCGCAAGTATATTTATATTCTTATGTTGGACAGGATTATTTCACGGTATTCGCTATTATGAATTATTGCAGTCCGAGCATGAAATCATGCTTAGTGCTGAGGACGCTGCCCGTAAAGAGCATATCAAACGTATTGAAGCTCAAAGCGTCGCACGTGATGCAAAACTGAAAATGTTGCGCTACCAGCTTAATCCACACTTTTTGTGTAACACGTTAAACGCGATTAATTCGCTTATTGAAATACAAGAATCTGAAAAAGCGCAAGCGATGACCGTTCAATTAAGTCAATTTTTACGCCATTCATTGGATAATGATCCCGACACTAAAATCACATTGAGAGATGAAATTGGCGCGCTAAATCTTTACCTAGAAATTGAGAAAACACGATTTGCAGACCGCTTAAAACTCGATTTTTTAGTAGATGAACAAGCCCAAGGAGCGCTAGTGCCTAGTCTGCTATTACAACCCATTATCGAGAACTCGATGAAACACGCCATATCGAAAAACGAAAAAGGTGGTATCATTGAGTTACGAGCGGGTATTAATCAAGGAAGACTGATCATCGAAATTAGCGACACAGGTGCAACTCATCCACATAGCAAACCGCTAGACTTTAGAAACGAAACAGGTGTGGGTTTAGAAAATATTGAGCAACGTTTGACGGTACTTTACGATAACGACTATCAGATAAACACCATGCGACGTGCAGAGGGCGGACGCTCTACTTGCATTAACATGCCTTTTGAATTATCGGATTAAAAATGACGATATTGAGAACAATCATTGTTGACGACGAGCCGCTTGCATTGAGATTATTGGCAGCAAAGCTTGGTAAATTGCCGAATATAGACATCGTCGCTCAATGCTCCAACGGGAGAGAAGCGATAGCAGCGGTTATTGATTTCGCACCCGACTTACTTTTTTTAGATATTCAAATGCCAGGCTTATCAGGTTTAGAAGTAGTTAAACAACTGCAAAAAGATACAATGCCTCTGGTCGTTTTTGCTACTGCATATGAACAATATGCATTAGAAGCATTTGACGCTCATGCCGTTGATTACGTGCTTAAACCCATTGACGATGAGCGTATTCAACGAGCCGTAGTTAGAGCGCAAGAACGCATTTCAATCAAATTAGACGACAAAATTGAAAATAAAAATGAAGTCATTGGTGCCATTGCTCAAATAGAGCAACAACAAGAGAAAACAATTACTTGGATGGCGAACGATTCAAGCCACCAAGACTCACAATATACAGATATAAAAAATCGTAAGATTGTTATTAAAGATCGAGACGAAATACATTTATTAAAACAAAAAGACATACAGTGGATTGATGCTGCCGGGGACTATGTCTGTGTGCATGCACTGGGCGAAACTCACGTCAAACGTTGCACACTAAAAGAAATGTTAATAGAGTTGGATAATACACAATTTAAACGTGTTCACCGTTCAACTATTGTCAATTTGGAGTTTATAGACAAAGTTATTCCGCATACTAAAGGCGAATTTTTCTTAATGATAGGAGAACATGACAAAATTAAGGTCAGCAGAAACTATAAGGATGTAGTTAAGACTTTTCTTTCGAACTAGGTTTTATCTAAAAAAATTACACGACGCTGACTTGGTATGGAATAAGAACTCCTCCCGTATTTGAATTATATTTACCAATTCAAGCGCATAACAGCTAAGTAAGCTATTGGAGTAGCGTTTTGAAAGCCAATCAGTATAAATCATATTTTCATCTTCCTGAGGGTGTTTATGCGCTTGCGCATTCTGTAGGACCATTGCCTAAAGTATCGAGACTTGCGCTGCAAAAGCATTATCTTGCACCTTGGGAAGAGTTAGGGGGAGATGCATGGCCTAAATGGCTGCAGAGTATTGATGATTTTTGTACTGCAATTGCTCGTCTCATTAATGCAACCGCTGATGAGATTTGTCCGCAACCCAACTTAGCCTCTGGTTTTTCAGCATATTTAACCGCCATTGCTAAATTGTCAAAAAACAAAGGGAAATATCGTGTCTTGATGCATCAAGATGCGTTTGCTTCCATGGGGTTTGTTGTCAGCGGTTTAGCGCAATCACATGGACTAGAATTAGTGCTCGTTCAAGACAATCCAAATGATCTTGGGGCATGGACAAACGAACTTTCTAGGGGTGATGTGTTAGCATGTTTGTTTACGCATGTGCATTCAAACACCTCTATAAAATCTGATATTGTGAACTTAGTTGAATTAGCCAAAGAACATGACACTTATGCTTTGGTTGATATCGCACAGTCTGTAGGAGTTGTTCCCGTTGATGCTAGAATATGGGGCGCGGATGCGATATTTGGATCTTGCGTAAAATGGCTTTGTGGCGGCCCTGGTGCTGGATTTATGTTTGTTGAAGCAACTCAAATTTGCAAATTGAACCCGGATCCAGTCGGTTGGTTTTCGCATGAGAACCCGTTTGAATTTGATATCAATCATTATACTGCAGCCAACAACGCTAGGCGCTTTTGGGGCGGAACACCAAGTGTTGCCTCTTATGTAACTGCTTTTGCCTCCATCGATATGATCCTCAACATCGGTGTCGACCAGGTTGCTCTGCATAATTTTGAGTTAAAGCGTTATCTATTGCAACGCTTACCAAGTAACGTGACAATCAAGCCAACCGAAGATGAACTTCATCAACAAGGTGGCAGTTTGTGTATTGGCTGCAATGATATGGACAGCGCGGCAATAAAATTGACCCAAGCTGAGGTGAGATATGATCGTCGCGGTGATATATTTCGATTATCACTGCATATCTCAAATGACCATGATGATGCCGAAAAAATAGCAAACTGTTTTGCTTAACAGTTCACTAAAGCGATACTAGTCTGTTCTTTCATGAAGCTATTTAATTTGTAATGTTCGCTTGACCACCCAATTAAAAAGCGTTCGAAATCGGCCCATGCAAAAGGAAGTAACTGTCGCCACTCGGCTTCAAGAGCAACAAAATCAGTATCAACATGGTAATGCTCAACTGCCAATTTCAATACTAAAAAGTATTCGTCTAACAACTTATCTGCATATAACGCCAACTCAGATTCGTTTAAGCAGCTCCCCAGAAAATACATCACGTCTTTAATACCAGCGCCACGGCCTACATATTGAAAGTCGACTGCTGCTAAGTCACTACCATTTGCAGAAAAACAAAAGTTCGCTAGCTTTGCATCGCCGTGCAACAGGGTTTGAAAACGTGCATTGTTAAGCGCGTTATCAATCTTGTGTGCTTTACTCTTGAGCTCACTTTCAGGCATTTTCGCAAATTCATCAGGGCGAGTGGCTAAATGCCAATAAGTGCCTATGGGCCACACGTTTTGCAGCACTTGATCCAAAAATTTAGCATGAAAATAAGCCAACCATCTTATACCCAATTTTACTGTATTTAATGAAGCTTCGTGATATCGATTGATAAACCCAGCTTGGTCTAAATCTTCCATAATCAATAGACTCGTTGCAGTGTTTTGTTGATTTTTAGCGATACCGCAAGGTGTGCCGGTAAATGAAAAATAGCACAAGGGTGTGCGACATAAGCTATCAGTGTGTTGGCTATATTGTTTGTAAAAAATAGACTCATTGACGTACGAATCAAGTTTTCGCTGATGAGAAAGCATGCCATCCCAACCTCTAGGATGATTGCTTTGCATTTGTGGCGTTACTATTTTAACGATGACTGAATTATCTATACTCGGTACAAAATATCGCGCTATTTCACCGTAACCACTCCAAAGGGTCTGGATACTCGCCATTTTGACAGCATTGTGGTCACCAAAACTTGATTGGATAAATCGAAGTGGATTGTTATTGTCCCCATTATTGGATCCATTGTCACCAGATACTCTAGACATTATCTACTGCGCTCTCAAGTGGTCATACCCCGACGATAAATTAGTTTGCCACGTGCTGAGAATAGATTCAAATTCAAGCGCTATTCAATTAATTTAATATAAGCGATTGAGTAGAACAGAAAAATTCATTGTCTAAAAATAACTCTTTGCTCTAGTGTGGAATCAGACAATCAAAACATTGATTCAAGCAACAAGGGGTATGTTATGCAAAACAATAACGCAGGTTCAGGCGAAAAATGTCCAGTAATGCACGGCGCAAATACACGTGTAGGCGGCAATAACACTAAAAATATTGACTGGTGGCCAAACCAACTCAATATTAAAATTCTTCATCAAAATGACACTAAAGCTAACCCAATGGGTGCTGATTTTGACTACAAAGAAGCGTTTAATAGTGTAGATTTAAAAACACTTAAAGGCGATATTGAAGCCGTATTAACTAATTCTCAAGACTGGTGGCCAGCAGATTACGGGCACTATGGTCCTTTCATGATAAGAATGGCTTGGCACGCGGCTGGCACCTACCGTGAAGGTGATGGTCGCGGCGGCGCAGCGAATGGTAATCAACGTTTTGCTCCGATCAATAGTTGGCCTGATAATGGCAACTTAGATAAAGCACGTCGCCTGTTATGGCCAATTAAACAAAAGTACGGTCACAAACTCTCATGGGCTGACCTTTTTATATTGACGGGTAACGTAGCAATAGAATCGATGGGCTTACCTACTTTTGGATTTGGTGGCGGACGAACAGACATCTGGGAACCTGAAGAAGATATTTACTGGGGTACAGAAGACAAGTGGCTTGCGAATAATCGCTATACTGGTGACCGTGAACTTGAAAAGCCATTAGCAGCAGTGCAAATGGGACTAATTTATGTGAACCCTGAAGGCCCTGACGGTAACCCAGATCCACTTGGTTCTGCTCGAGATATTCGTGAGACATTTGCAAGAATGGCTATGAACGATTATGAAACTGTCGCATTAACGGCTGGCGGACACACATTCGGTAAAGCACACGGCGCTGCACCTGAATCACACAAAGGGCCCGAACCCGAAGCCGCTCCAATAGAGCAAATGGGCTTTGGTTGGATTAGCGATTACAAATCAGGTAAAGGCCGCGACACAATCACCAGTGGTATTGAAGGCGCATGGACACCAACCCCAACAACTTGGGATATGAGTTATTTTGATGTGTTATTCGATTACGAATGGGAATTAACTAAAAGCCCAGCCGGAGCAAAACAATGGCAAGCAGTCAGCTTAGCTGAAAAAGATCATGCACCGGACGCAGAAGACACAGCGATACCCGTTGGTATCATGATGACAACTGCGGATATGGCAATGAAAATGGATCCTGAGTATAAAAAAATATCATTGCACTTCAAAGAAAACCCAGAAGAATTCGCAGATGCTTTTGCTCGAGCTTGGTTTAAGTTAACCCATAGAGATATGGGTCCAAAATCACGCTACTTAGGTGAAGAAGTGCCACAAGAAGACTTAATTTGGCAAGACCCGTTACCTAAAGCAACAACTCAAGTGATCAATGCAAGCGATATTGAGACATTGAAACAAGAGATAGCAGCGTCCGAGTTAAGTATGCCCGAGTTAGTCTATACCGCTTGGTCAAGCGCCTCTACGTTTAGAGGTTCTGACTCAAGGGGTGGCGCAAACGGTGCACGTATTCGCCTTGCACCACAAAATACTTGGGAAGTGAATCAGCCAGAGCAATTAGCGCGCGTGTTGTCTGTTTATGACAGTATTCAAGCAAGCTTTAATGCCGCGCACAAAGAAAACACCACTGTATCTATTGCGGACCTAATCGTTCTTGGTGGCTCTGTCGGTGTTGAGAAAGCAGCTAAAGCTGCTGGGTTTAACATCGCTGTTCCATTTAATGCAGGTCGAGTAGACGCAACACAAAAGGACACCGACATTGACTCATTCGCAGTGTTGGAGCCGGTGGTTGACGGTTTTAGAAATTACTGCCAAACACAGTTTACTGTGCCAGAAGAAGAGCTGCTCTTAGATAAAGCACAACTTCTCACTCTAACCGCGCCAGAAATGACGGTGCTAGTTGGCGGAATGAGAACGTTAGGTGCAAATTATGCAAACGCAAATGAAGGCGTACTTACTGCATCGCCTGGGCAATTGAACAACGCATTTTTTGTCAATTTACTAGACATGAGTACGCAATGGACGCCAACCGATGCGAGTGCAACTAAATTTGTTGGTAAAGAGGCGAAAACTGGCACCAATAAATGGACTGCAACGCGAGCGGATCTTGTTTTTGGTTCGAATTCTTTATTACGAGCAGTAGCCGAAGTTTATGCCTGTGATGATACTAATCAGAAGTTTGTGACTGACTTTACCAATGCTTGGGTTAAGGTAATGGACGCGGATCGCTTTGATCTTCGTTAATCCGTCACTATAAAGTGGGTAGTTTTAAAGATTATTTTGATAATACATTTAAAAATACTCACGAGTGCTGTATAAACGCGTCATGAAAATTCCAAAACGTTTACAGCCTCTTATTGAAGATGGCCTTATTGATGATGTACTTTATCAGCTCATGAGTGGCAAGGAAGCCACTGTGTTCGCTGTTACCAGTCAGGGCGAGGTTCGTTGCGCCAAAGTCTATAAAGAAGCCATGAAACGCAGCTTTAAAAAAGCGGCGCAATATCAAGAAGGCAGAAAAGTTAAAAATAGCCGTCGCGCAAGAGCGATGGAGAAAGGTTCAAGCTTCGGTCGCAAACAGCAAGAAGATGCTTGGCAGAATGCTGAGGTCGATGCTCTATTCACTTTATCCAAAGCCGGTGTCAGAGTGCCCCAACCTTTTGGTTGTTACGACGGTGTCTTGCTGATGGAGTTAGTCACTGATGACGAAGGCAATGTTGCCCCTCGCCTTAACGACGTGTCAATGTCAGCTGAACAGGCCTTAGAAGACCACGCACAGGTTATGCATTACGTTTTATTGATGTTGTGCGCAGGCATCGTGCATGGCGATTTATCTGAGTTCAATGTCCTTGTTGACGACTACGGTCCTGTTATTATCGACCTACCCCAAGCGGTTAATGCCGCTGCAAACAACAACGCGTTTAGTATGTTGCAACGAGATGTTCGCAATATGACAGATTACTACGCTGAATTTGCACCCGAGTTGAAAGAGACTCATTATGCTGAAGAAATGTGGGCATTATTTCAGTCCGGGGAGTTAACGCCTGAAACCGAATTAACCGGTTACTTTGAATTTGACCAAAGCGAAACTGATGTCGATACCGTACTTGAAGAAATTAAAGCAGCATTCGAAGAAGAGCAAGCTAGGATTGAACGTATGCGCGATGCTAATTCTGATGATGAGTAATACGATTTAATAAGTCCTTTCTTAAATAAAAAATAGGGTTCTTTCGCCATTATTGAGCGAAAAGATATCTATTGTTAATGGCAAATAGAATTCGATTTTGAAAAATATAAATTAGCCACTTTGCTTAATTGCAAACTTGTTTTATCCTACTCAACTGCGCAGCCCTAATATTGTTGATAAACCTCATCATACAACCGTCTTTGTCATGCATCCCAACAAAACGCACTGAAGAATGGTGGGTCCAGCGCCATGCTCAAAAAATAACTGAAAAGGCCGCGCCAGAAACTTCAGATAAAACAAACAACTCCAAGTTCTTCGATCTGGTTTTTATAGGTGACTCGATTGTGCATGCATGGGAACTTGAGGGTGAGGAAGCTTGGCATACTCACTTCGGTCATTTAACCACGTTGAATTTAGGTTATGCCGGTGACCGCACCGAACATGCTTTATGGCGAATCGAAAATGGAGAGATTGACGATATAGAAGTATCGTATGTGGTGTTACTAATTGGCACAAACAACGCCGGACATCGGCACGATAAGCCAAGTGACATTGCTGATGGCATAAAACGCATAATAGGTACGATTACAAATAAAATCCCTCATTGTAAAATTATTCTGACCGCACTATTTCCGCGAAGTAGAAACAAACATAAGCGCATGCGCAGAGCCGTAGATGAAACCAATGACATAATTCGTACATTGGCAAATAATCATCAAATCATTTGGTTTAATATCAACCAACACTTTCTTGATGACACTGGCGTTTTACATGAGTCTGTGATGCCTGATTTACTCCATCCTAATGCCTTGCAATACGAGATATGGGCAAAAGAACTCATTAAGTTCATAAACCCATTCCCGGTCTGATCAACAACACATCATTAAATATGGCTCTATTAGCGTGAGTTATTGTTCTCAGAGAATAATCCTATACTTAATGCACGCAGCGCATAGGGGACCTGGAATTGAGCACTCTATCTGTTGTCATTTGCATAAGGTTAAGCAAAGCGGTAGGTCGGTTTACGCTTCGAGCGCAGGCTCTGTTAATATTGTCGACGTTTTCAACATTTAGATTTAAAGTTCAAAAAATTAGGAGATGGTGAAAAGGATATTATCACCGTTTCTATCACCTTCAGTACACGAATTACTTCAAGGTAGCCTTAATCTATAACTGACAGACCTTGGGAGCCTACAATAAAGTCGAAGGCTAATTCATTAAGGGTTTTACCCCCAACGGTAGCACTCCAAGCGCCATGTCCAGAACCCTCTAGGGGGTAGTAAGCAAACGGGGCACCCGTTGACGAATAAATGGCGAGGAGTTCTTGTGCGTTACTAAATGCAACGGTAGTGTCAACAGTACCGTGCACTATGCTCAAAGGTGCGTCAGATTCATCCCATCGTGAGACACCATCAAGTTGTTCGAGAAGATTAACACCTCCAGCAGAACCCCAATGATTAATTACGGTGTGCACAACAGCGGGCCGATCTAAGTTTACTGTTATTAATGTTGGATCTTCGCTTGTCGTCAATTCATTCGTGTAGTCTTCATGATTAATAACGCCAAGAGCGACGCCGATTATAGATCCCGCTGAACCACCCACAACTGAAATGTGGTCAGTATCGATACCAAGTGCATCAGCTTGCTGATAGACCCAACGAATAGCACCTTTGGCGTCTCGAATTGCAGGGTACATAGCCTTCACTTGATCGCGTGAACTTTCCGATAAATTTGGTATAGCGTCAATTGCATTGAGCAAAGTATCCGGTAATGTTCCGTAATCTCTTAGTAGTCGATAGTTGATGGAGATGCCGATAAAACCTCGCTCCGCAAAGTATGTCAGCGTATCAAAAGCTGCGGCCATTGACTTATCGCCACCTGTAAAGCCTCCGCCATGAATAAACACAACGACTGGTTTTAAGGGTTCTTCATTATTTGGTTCATAAATATCCAATAGTAGATTTTTTGAATCCGAATACTCCGTATTCCAATAGGCGTGGCTTAAACCTTCGCCATATTTAACATCGGTAGTTAGATCGACAGAGAAGTTCGCCAATTTGTAAACCTCTGCGGTAATCGCAGCCGGAGGGTTAGGCTGCTGCTTAGCTTCTTCAATTGGACTTTGTGACGGATCGCTGCTACCACAACCACTAATTATAAGAAAAAAATAAACAGATATACTTATTAGTACATATTTTTTAAAAATCATAATATCGACATTTCCTGTTTATGTTATCGGACTACCTATACTTTGCGCTAGTTAACGTAAAGACAATTCAAGATAACGTAAATTTTGTGTAAACTTCGTATCCTATATTTAGTTAAAGGAGGATCGACTCCTACCCAATTCTCACCAAACTATTCCCTTTCAACAACTAACGCTAATAGAGCCTTAAATATACAGGGCCCGATTACGCCAATTACAAAAACAAAGAGTATTTCGGTAGACAATACTTACTTGTTCGATAAATATTTATAAAGAGTGGTGTAGGCTTGTAACACTTTTTGGGAACCCTCTACACTGCCACCTTTGTCAGGGTGAGTTGCATGCTGTAGCTTGCGGTATTGCTGTTTCAGCTGAAGCAAAGATACACCTTCAATCGAGTCCATTCTTAAGGTTAGTGTTGCTTCATTTATCGTTTTTGGGGAAAAGTGATGATTAACATCAACACCTGCCATTTTCTGCCAAAACTTATTCAGTAGTTCCTCAACGCCAGCCTCGTCAGTGGCGCTTAGGTTTTTCCAATCTAGATAATAATCGCCTAGCGGATCGGTTGCTTGTAAACCTGCATTAAAAGACAAAATAGGAAGTAGCTTTATTTGCGTAAGTCCTATGTCTAATTCACCTACTTTTTGCCGACGCCACTGATTACGCAAGTTATACAACGAGTGAAAAAGCACAAAGTGGGTTTGAAATAAGGTTAGAGGATCGCGCAAAGCATCCTTATCGAATAGCGAATACGGCGATTTTTTCAACAACGTAATTATTTCAAATTCAGTAATACCTTCAATAAATTGAGATTTAAATGCACTTAAAATATCTTGTAAAAGAACTTGTAGTTCGTCGTGTTTATTGAGCACAGCGCACCTTACTATTAAATTGCATCATTGGGTTTATTTAAGCTCAGCGGTATCTGTGCTTTCTTCTTTTTGCTCTTCTTGCATACTTTCATCCTTTTTAGATTCTTGCTGAATTGCTTCTAATAAGGCTTCAAATTGTTTTTGCATACCCGCAATATCGACTTGCATATCGTCTTGCCAAGTATTTCCAAGATCAACCGTGCTGATAATCCCACCTTGATCACATAGGAAAAACAGACGCTTTTCCTGCGTAATTTCAGGCAACAAGGTAGTACAATTTTTCTGTGTCTTACCATGAGTTTGCCATGCTCCTTGCTCTTGAATATTATCTAAGTTTGCACTTACTAATCTAAGGTCTACGCTTGTCGAACCTTTGACTTTTTTGCGTGAGACTGTCACTAGGGTCTTGTCATCCATAATCGCTGGAAGACTGAGGTCAACCTTAATATCACCAAAAAGACGCAAACTACGGTCAATTTCATTCCAGGTAATACCATCATCGGTGCTATAAACTTGATCTCCAATGCCATCCCACTGGCTTACTTCTAGGGCAACCAATATGCCATTTCTAAGTTTTTTTAGATTAACCATAGAACTACTTTTGGTTGTTGACCATGTGTCTGTGGCTCGATCGTAATCATAATACTTATTGTCGTTGAGAACTCTCAACCCACCATCGGCTTTTAACCATGGAAACAAGCCGCCGTTTTGGACTAACCAGTCGCTACGATTCTTCTTTTCGAATTTACCAACCTGGAGCCATTCACTTTCTATGTCACCAAACTCGTATACATAAAAATCCATCGCAGCACTCGTGATTGCATAATTGATGTTGGCCGCACTAGCAAACCAAATAACCGCCTCTTTTGCCGAAATAGGATTGATCTCTTTCCACTGTCCGTCAATTGAGTCGCCTATAAATACAACTCCCTTTTCACTGCCTATCGCAATTAAATTGTCTGTTTCAAACACACCTGACAACTGACTATTGGTTGGCAAATCGATGGTTACCCATTCGCCTTTGTGAGTTAGCACTTTAAGCTGCCCGAAACGAGCAGAAATGGATGCCTGAGCAAAGACAGAGAGTTCAGTTGCATAGTTACCGAACGCGTTTTGACGTGATAATTGATTTAAGTTATTTCGAAATTCATCTAGGTCGTCTTCTAGCCAGGATAATGGATGGCTAAAGTCAATGCTGTTAGCAAGGTTTGGATAGTGACTTAGAATGAAGTTCTCGAACTCGACAGTATCATTTAGTCTAGTGACAAAAGCTTTTTGTGACGAGTTATTATTCCAAAATGTTTCTTCTTTCAAGTTCAACAGAGGCTGAAAAACGATACTCCCCAGACTAGTTAACTGGCCTTGCTTTACCTCAAACCGACCTGCGGCTTGGAATACAGGCATCGATATCCAAGACACCATGTTGCCGTCATTATAGTAGCTATACAAACTACTTATCATGTAGGTTCCCGCAGCCATACTGCCGACAAACAATTGGCTATCAATCACGCCTTTATTGTTAGGCGAAAGCGAATAGAAGTCATGGGTCCATTCAACTTCGTCAATGGATATTGTTTTACCTTTGGATTTTGCTTTATCAACGGCTCGCTGTTTTACTTCATCAATATTATCTAGCCTAAAAGCGAGAACTTCTGTCCAGTTTCTGTGCAAAGAGGCTAATTCTTCTGCATTATTGACCACTTGCAATGCCACAACACCTTGACCGGCCGGCAATGGTGTATTTGTGGAAATTTGAGTAGTATTGATGCTATTTGTTGTAGCGCAGCCGGTTAACAGTAAAACTAAGCCAATTATCGTAAATCTTAGGAACGATTGCATGGAAGGTCCTTCTTTCAACATTCATTTTTATGTAGATTAGCATAAAAAATAATAGCGGAAAACTTAGCTCTTTGATGCGTCAACAACCACACGTCCTCTTACTTTTCCTTCAAGAAGTTGGCCTGCTGTTTGAATAACTTGATCAAGACCGATAACAGTAGAAATATCAGCAAAATCGTCTGCAGTCAAAATAGTAGCGAATCTTTCCCATGCTTCAACTCTATCTGCAATGGGACGCGTAACGCTGTCGATGCCCTTGAGGGTGATTCCACGTAATATACAAGGAGCGACACTGGCTAGAAAGTTCAGACCTTGTGCAAGGCCGCAAGCAGCGATAGTGCCATCATATATGGTACTATCGCTGCTTACGCTAAGGTATGCCTGCCAACTGAGTCTACAGCGCCAGCCCAACGCTCTCTCGTCATAGGCTTGCCTGGTTCGGATAAAGTATTGCGATCAATTACCCCATTAGCACCTAGTTTGATCAAATAGTCACTTTCATTCATTCGACCCGTAGACGCAACAACCTTATAACCGAACTTTGACAGTATGGTAATAGCAAAACTTCCTACCCCACCATTGGCACCGGTCACTAATATTTCTCCAGACTCTGGTGTTACACTATTATTCTCAAGTGCAATAACGCAGAGCATTGCAATATAACCTGCGGTACCGATAGCCATTAATTTTTGGCAATCTGTATTCGCTTGCTTATACTGACATGCAACCGGACTCTAAGCACCACTGCGTACATCAACTTTCAATAAGGAATTTAAATGAAAATAACAAGAATTTTTTACTGGTTTATGGCTCTTACTTTTTTAACGATATTCAGTAACCGAGCATTTTCTCAGCAAATACTCATTAATGCAGATGCATTACTTAACGTTTCAAGTGGTGAACTAATCGCAAATGTATCCGTGCTAGTTGAAGATAATAAAATTATTAGCGTGGGCCAGCAAGGTAGTATCAATTCGCCGGATGCAACGGTAGTTGACCTAAAAGGAATGACATTAGTGCCCGGTTTAATGGATATGCATGTTCATTTAACGAGTGATGCCGCAGATAATTTTTTAGCCGCTAAAGGAAATTCAGTGCCGCGAGTCACGGTCAAAGCGGTTAAAAATGCAGAAATAACGCTGATGGCCGGTTTTACTACCGTGCGAAATTTAGGCGCCAAAGGTTATTCTGTTATTGCAGTTCGGGACGGTATTAATGCGGGTGAAGTTCCTGGGCCCAGAATATGGGCAGCGGGTTATTCAGTTGGTGTCACTGGTGGTCATTGCGACGATAACTTTTCGCCTCCTGAAGCAAAAAGCAAATCGACTGGTGTTGCCGATGGGCCGTGGGCTGTAAGAGCAAAGGTGCGTGAAAACATCAAATATGGAGCGAATACAATTAAGGTTTGCGCAACGGGTGGGGTCTTCTCAAAAGGCACAAAAGTGGGCATTCAACAACTAACAGAGGACGAAATTAGAGCCGCGGTTGAAGAAGCCCATATGCGAGGATTAATTGCCGCTGCACATGCGCATGGAACAAACGGGATTAAGGCAGCTATTCGCGCTGGCATAGACTCGATAGAACATTGCAGTTTTCTAGATGATGAAGCAATTAAATTAGCGATTAAAATGGGTACTTACTTCTCATGCGATATTTACAATACAGAATATACGCTTGCCTTCGGTGAGGCCAATGGTGTTCCCGAAGAAAACATCAATAAAGAAAAATTAGTGTCCAAAGCACAACGTGACAGTTTTACAAAAGCGGTTAAGGCTGGCGTTAAAATGGTTTTCGGTTCTGACGCTGCGATTTATCCTCATGGCGACAACGGTAAGCAATTTTCCCGCATGGTTCGCTTTGGTATGACGCCTTTACAGGCAATACAAGCAGCAACCATAAATAGTGCTGCGTTACTGAAACAAGATGCTGAGCTTGGACAAATCATAGAAGGTTATTTAGCTGACATTATTGCGGTAAAAGGCAATCCATTGGAGGACATTTCAGTTTTAGAAAGCGTCCATTTTGTAATGAAAGATGGCATTATTTACAAAAAATAAGTTATTGAGGAGGAAACCTTTATTTAGTTGAAGCGTTTATTTAATAGAAGCTCTCCCAAACGTCGGTTATCCAATTAACGCTAGTATTTAGTATCACCTAATGATGCGACCGAATTAATTTCTGGCACTAAAGACTAATTTTTGAACTGAGCTACCTATTATAAACCCGCTTTTGAGCGGGTTTATTTTTTTGCTTTTTCTTTAATGATCTCCGCTTTTTTCTCGATGCAGCATGCACTTTACTCAAATCGAATGCTCATGGATTGTTATAAACAATTAAACGGTAGTTAAACTATTTGTTTAAACGCTTGTACACATTTTTATCAATTGAGTATTTTCCACCACCCTGAATAAACAGAGCCAATGTTATTGCGATAAGTGATAAGCCAAACTCATATCCATTATCGCTCATGAATAACCCATTATTAATATGTACGGTAAATATGGCTACGAGCATGGTGATCGCCAATATCAAAGCGGTCGGTCTGGTTAAGAAGCCAATGATTAATAGTATGCCTCCAAAAAACTCCGCACTTCCCGCCATCAACGCCATTAGGTAGCCTGGAGAAAGACCTATAGACTCCATCCATTGCCCTGTTCCGCCTAAACCATAACCGCCAAACCAAGCAAAAAGTTTTTGTCCACCATGAGCGACAAATATAATGCCCGCGATCAATCGTAAAGGTAAAACCCCAGATGTTCCTTCAGTTTTAGTGATGCTACTTATGGTGTTTATAATATTCATTATTGTTCCTTAAAGTTTTGTTTATTGAGTATTTAGCTACTATATATGTTGATTGTTTTTTGAATAAGCCCCATTCTTTGTTCAATATGTTCAAAAAAATTGAACAATAATTACTTGGAAGTAAACTATGCTCTCATCACCGATAACCGTTGAAGCACTGCTCGTTTTAGACGCCATTGAATACCGTGGAAGTTATGCGGCTGCCGCAGAGCAATTAAATAAAGTTCCTTCTGCGCTTTCTTATATGGTGCAAAAGCTTGAAGAACAGTTAAATGTCACTATATTTCAACGACAAGGTCGCCGTGCCGTTCTTACCCCTGCTGGAAAGCATTTATTGGCTGAGGGTCGAAAAGTATTGAGTACAATTACCTCCCTTGCAGAGCAAACTCAAACGATTGCTAATGGATGGGAACCTAAAATTAGAATTGCGTGCGACTCAATTATCGATATAAAACCTATCTTTAAAGGGCTACAACTATTTTTAAATAAACATAAAAGTATTGAAATTGATGTACAAGAAGAAGTAATGAATGGAACTTGGGAAGTTTTAATTGATGACAGGGTCGATTTAGTTATTGGAGCCCCCTCACCTGTTCCTAATCAAAAAGGTATTAGAGCGACAAAAATAGGTGAATTAGAAATTGTGCTCGTTGCAAATAATGCTCATGAGTTATCACTACGGAAACAACAAGTTAAACCTGAGCACCTAACACAATATCGAAGTGTTATTGTTCATGACTCTGCGCGACATGAAATTCCATGGTCAGTGAATATGATTGAGGGTAGCCAACACTTTTTCGTTAGTTCTGTTGCCCAAAAAATTGACGCTATTGTTGCAGGTATAGGCATTGGGTATTTACCAAAAAATTTGATTGAATCTCATACTGATTCAGAAAAGCTGGTTATAATTGAATTAGAAGAAAAATTACCCCCTCAAGATGTATTCATGGCATGGAAAATAACAAATAAAGGCAAAGGATTAAGTGAATTAAGATCTATTTTGTCGACTAAATAAGAAGAACATAGCTAAGTCTGCGTTCTTTCACTGAGGCTAGTTACCCTATCAGTTACCTCTGAGTTCAAAACATTAATTCGATCTTACGGCAACGGCAACAACGACTCGCCCATCAAAAGACCCATTACAATTTTTAATCTAATTTTAATCTTCCTGCAAAGTGTTTTTTAGATATTTTCAATAGAATATGCGCTTCAAACTTTAACTACTTCAGGTGTATTATGAAAAAAACAGGTGTTGTTACGTTGGCTCTTGCCACTTTAGTTGCGTCCCAGACCGCTTTTGCTTTTGAGAAAGGCGATATACTTGTTAGGGGCGGCCTAGCCACAGTCAGCCCAAATGAATCTTCTTCAAATATCATTGTAGGCGGTGATCTTGGGGTTAATGTTAGCGTGGGCAACAACACACAGCTAGGGCTGAATTTCGCATACTTCATTACGGACAACATTAATATTGAAGTACTAGCCGCAACTCCATTTAAGCATGACGCAGACTTTGGTGTACCCAATCCTTTAGGCACGGGTAACCAGCTTGCTGAAGTGACACATTTGCCACCTACGTTAAGCGTTAACTACTATTTCAATACTGGCGACAATGCCTTTAAGCCATATGTTGGTGTCGGTTTAAATTACACGATATTTTTTGACGAAAAATTCACCTCTCAAAATGACGCTATTGGCTTGCAAGACCTATCACTGGATAACTCGTTTGGATTGGCGGCGCAACTTGGTGCTGACTACATGTTAGATGAAAAGTGGTTCGTGAACACCTCAATTCGCTGGATAGATATTGATACCCAAGCAAGTTTTAATCTGAATGGTACACAAGGCAGCATAGAATCTGTCGAAATCGATCCGTGGGTTTATACCGTTGCAGTTGGCTATCGATTTTAATTGAATAGATTACTGAATATACAATACAATAATTGCTAAATGGTGTTGCCATAAGAATTAGTCCGAGTGGCAACTCAACTTAAAAAAAACATAAATAAGCACGGTGCACCGTTGGTATAAATTAGCGAGTATTTGCGGCTACTATCAAAGGTCACGATTCACAGCTTTGTAAAAAGGAATAAAAATGAAGTCTATTAATATGAAAAGAATCACTGCTCAAAAGAGCGCTATTGCTATTGCCCTTTCAACACTTGTTTTGTGCACTGGCGCAGTCAATGCGAAGTCAGTCGCGGACAGTGCTGTTTCTGAGCAACGTGCAGCATTAGAAGAAAACACAGATGGGCAAGGTTTTGGGCCACAGTCGCCACGTGATATTGAACAAGACTACGGGACGAATTTGCGTAATTTTGGTAAAGCTCCAAACCGCGGTGTTCTTAACCTATGCAACATTCATTTCCACAAGAACGCCGAACATAAAGGCGGTGATTTTACAACGCATGCTGGCAACGGTGACGGCAACGGTAAAAACACTGGCTATGTATATAACGGTAAATTGTCTGCCGCACAAATGAAGCCAATCAGCAGCCAAGTATGCGCAGCGAAAGGTGACCCACTGCAATCTGGTGATACTTTAGAAGTGCATTTTGTATACTCTTCAGCACAAGTTGCACCGGGTCCAACACTCGGCGCTTGCTTAGCTGAGAGCACCATGAACCCAGGTTTACGCGTTGAAGGTCAGGTGATTGTGCTTGCCAACGATGAAAATGCGATGGACTTCAGTGAATTAGCGAAAGTCGAGCAGGTCAATGGTTATTATCAAGCGCCAAACGTACCAACCACCATGGGCATACCTATCGAGTACCTAGGTTCAACCACCGGGCCATCATATAATGAGAAGGCATCACCTTTGCAGGTAAGCTGGAGTGTCAGACCACAGGTGGCTGTTGTTGATATCAACAGTGGTAACGAATGGTGTAATGACAACGTATTCAAGGAAGACCATGCACATGGTGTGCGTAATTTAGTGCAAAACCCTAAGTTGTTATCACCTATTACTAACTAAGATATAGGCGCGAACTACCAACACTGATTCGCGCTATTTTAGTGCTAAACGGTAACCATTGCCGCGTAGTGTTTGAATGGAGAGCTGCGGCTCTCTTTCTAATTTTTTTCTCAATCTGCTAACGTAAACATCAATAATATTTGTATTCGGATCGCTATAAGTCTGCCAAACACGACTTAATATACGCTCTCGCGAAAGGACTTTATTTTGATTCTCCGCAAAATATAATAGCAACTCAAATTCAATTTTCGTTAGTGCCAATTCTTCACCATTGAGAAAAACAATTCTTTCTTGCAGCGCTAACTCTAAGCTACCGATTTCTATTCTGTTCTGATTGGCCTGCTGCGGTGCAATCATTCGCCTTCTTAGGGCTGAGATCCGGGCTAGTAACTCGTCGAAATCGAAGGGCTTACATAGATAATCATCAGCCCCCATTTCCAATCCCTTGACTCGTTCAGGCACCTCATCCAAAGCGGTTAACATAAGTACCATCGGCGGGTTTGGTAAAGCCTTGATAGAATCAATAATCAACAAGCTATCTTGAGAACCAAACAACCTATCTAAAACAACTACCGGTGGCATATTTTTCTTAATAAATGGCAATACTTCATGCAATTCATTTAAACAAGCGCATTCATAACCTTCCGCTCGCAAACCACGAGCTAGAAAATTAAGGAGTGGCTTCTCATCATCGGCTAATAAGATATTCATGTTAGCTTCCCAATCGGTAAGACAACGGAAAACACGGACCCTTGTCCTTGCGTTGATTCGACAGAAATGCGACCGCCATGAGCTTCGATTATGACCTTTGCGATTGGTAGCCCCAGCCCTAGTCCCTCATTATGCTTGCTAAAGCGAACGAAACGTTCAAATATATTATCGACTTCAGCAGCCGAAATACCTTCCCCTAAATCGGTAATAGAAATCGTAATAAAGGCGTCTAATTTTTCCAGAGCAATCTCTATCGGTTGATTTGGTTTTGAATATTTTGTTGCATTATCGAGTAAAATTGAAAGTACTTGGCCAATTCGTTGTTTGTCTATCATCGCAATAGCGTCGCTTGACGCGTTGGGTGCCAACAACACAATGCTGCGGTTTGAATCATGCTTTTCCCATTTTGTTACTTCTGACTCGAGCATCGGCATAATTTCGACTGGCATAATGTCTAAATTAAGCTGGTTCATTTCAGCCCTAGTTAACAGTAATAGGTCATCCACTAGCCGGCTTAGGTTCACTGCTTGTTCGAGTATAGAAACTAATGTTTGGTTAAAGTCCGCTGCCGACGCAGACTGCATTCGCAGCGTAACTTGCGCTTCCCCTCTAATGATCGTCAATGGTGTTCGTAATTCGTGTGAAACATCCGCTATAAATTGGCGCCGTCGAGAGTCAATTTTAGTCAATTTTAGGTTAGCTTCCGTTAGCTCACTAGTACGCTGTTTAACCTCTAATTCCAACTGTTTGCGCAACGCCGCTTCGTTATTCTCATGTTCTTGAAGACGCCGTGCAAGTTGATTTATTGACGTTACTAGTTCCTCAAATTCATCATCCAATTTAACTGAAATTGGTTGTCCGTAGTTACCTGCAGCAATAGCATTGGCAGCATTACCAATTAAAATAAGAGGCTGATACAACTGATTAAAAAGCCAATAGCAGCCATACAATATGAGAGGTAACGACAAAGCACCTAAGCCAACAGTGAACCACAATATAGTCGTATTTAAAGTGTCAATTCGAGCATTTATAGCTGCGACGACTCTACTTTGTCGAGCGACTGCTGAATTTATAGCTTCTCTAAATTGATCATCTATAGTGACCTCAAGTAAACGACGGAGTTGTTCTTGCTGGCTAAGTGGGGCCTGATTATTACTAATAACAACCGCTTCAAACTCGACAATAATCTCATCGATTAGACGCACTAATTCATCAGTATCCTCAACACTACCTTGCGTAAATAATATTCCCAACGCTTTGCGTTGCTCTAGTTCTAATTGCCTAATCTGTTCCAGTGATTGTTGAATAACTTTTTGCTTTTTTCTAACGTATGCCTGATTTGCATTACGGCCAAATATTATCTCATCCGTCAGTTGCTTAAACAATCGATACGAAATACTCGACAGCTTTTCATGCTCAACCAGCAACGATTGTGCAATGTTACTTTGCTGCAAATTGCCGCGAGTTAAATGGGCAGATATAGCGGTACTGATGAGGGCTATAAATAGGATAAAAGCAGTAGTGAGGCCGAAGTAGAAAAGTTTACGCTTGTACATGCTTATCTGATGTTTGAGAAAGAATTATGTAGAGTATACACACGAGTGAATCTTAGCAATAGACCAAATAATTACGCCAACGAGTTTATCTTTTAGCATGACATTGGGGAAGTATTGCATCGATTTATTTAGCCTATCCTGCCAATTTAGGATCTTTAATAAACAAAATATCCATGATAATTGATGCGTCCCATTCACGCATTGCGGCTTCGCAACTTATGCGAATGTCATCAAGCTCACTAATAGTCGCAACTGAAAATGATTCAGCAACGATGATGTGTACCAAAATATACAGATCTCTCCCACGTTTGCTGATCCGCACTTCAACATTCTCATACGGAACGCCGCTGAGTGTTTGTTTGAGTTTTTTCTCAATAACCGCAGTAATTGCTTCTGGCGGTGCTTTATTAATTACTTCTTTTAAGCTATCAAGCATGATTTTACCCGGTATCGGTAAAATAGCAGTACCCAATAGAATAAGTAATATTGGATCGACAAGCGGCGCGTAAGCAGCAAAACTAGTTTGCTCTATAAAATAAGCAAGAGCAAAGCCCACTAGAATGGATACACTGAGCACGCCATCCACAAACCAAGTGCGAGCATCCACGCCTACCAAGTCGGAACGCAAGCTTTTACCTTGGTGTTTCATATAGCCGGATACAGCAAAGCAACCAAGTGTCGCAAGTGCACCATAAATCATTGCCAGCCCATACTCAGCAGAGTTACCACCTGTCATTAAGCTATTTACCGATCCGACAACCGCATACAAGCAAGTAGCAATGATTATTAATGACTTAAACAGATTGAGAGTAGGCTCAATGGCGGTATAGCCAAAATGAAAGCGGTCGTCGTCGGGCATCTGTACAAGATTAGCGACTTTGAGAGTTAACAACGCCATGAAGAACGCAATAAGAGAATAGATACCGTCAAATAAGATGGCGCTAGAATGCGTAATAAATGCAAAGCCCAAGGCAACAAAAACGAATAATCCAGCCACGTAGAAGGACAGTGTTAATAGACGTTTTTCTTTTTGCTCGTGAAAGCCAATGACCATGACCAGTAGACTGAGAAAGTGATAATTCGCGGAGTCTACTCCACTTTTTGGAATTAGATAGTGATTTTAAAAAATATTTTTAAAGTGCTTTAGACGAATATTTCAAGTCATTTTTTTTTCCTACATGGGATTAAAACATACTATTATTTCTCATTTCTTATTCTCGATATCGGGTTTTCAATTGTAATTAAAAGAGCACTCTCAATAGTAAACAGAGCCCATTGTTATTATTAGTAAAAGTAAATATTATCTATGTATACCGAATC
>JAWUVZ010000014.1:0-10018 GCA_034112105.1 Glaciecola sp.
GCCCTCGTATCGTCGGCAGTGAAGCACCATAATGCGCCGAAAAAACATCAGCTGCTTTTGGCCTTGGTTTCACAAAGTCAAAATCTTCACGACGCGAAAGCGACTGCTCTACTTGATCAGCACATAATTCGCCGTGGGAAAACAACTGTCGCGCAATCCCCTTATCGCGAGCTGGTTTATTCTCAACAAGCGCAGTGTAAGGTCCAAACGCAATGGCGGCATGACCTGTTAATGTCGCAACAGAAAACAGTTCAGGGTTAATTGCATTAACAGCATCTTCACGCAAATGTGAAAGCAAATCAGCCAATAGCATTCTTCCTTCGGCATCGGTATTGCCAACTCTGACTCTTATACCTGCATGGCTGGTAATAATTTCGTCTGGAATGAATGCTTCTGCGCCAATACTATTTCGCACAGCACCCAATTCGGCAATGACCTTAATGCCTTTAGGAGCGAGTAGTGAGAGTGTTTTCATAAAACCTGCAACGCCAGCTGCGCCACCTTTATCGCGACTCATTCCGGCCATATGACCATTCACTTTTAAATCCGCTCCACCGGTGTCAAAGGTTATACCCTTGCCAGCAAACAATAATGTTTTAGTTACCTCACCGTCCGGCTCATAAATCATACGAATAATACGGGGGCGGTGTCTTTTAACTTCAATTGAAGCCCTAGCTACTGCGTGCAGCAGTGGGTATTCATGTCTAATTTGAACATCATCTGTAATAACACTTACTTTAACGTTCGAGTCTTTAAATGCATCAACGCAATAATCAGCAAACCCAGGTGGGGCCATACGTTCTGGCTCTGTACCACACAGGTCACGAGCAAGTCGTTTACCTGCTTCTAACGCATTTAATCGCTGAACATCAACGGTAGCATTACTTTCAATCAAACCGACGAACCGTATAGGTTCAATCTCATTTTCACCCAACGCTTGTCGTGCCTCGAGCGGCTGCCATAAACCTTGACACAGCCCAAGATAGGCAGCCTCAATAGCATTCTTAAATTGTGCTGCTTGATTGTCAGTTAACCCCACTAAATTGATTTCAAGTAATGGCTTGCGGACACCTGAATCCAACAGCATTTGTGCTACATTTCGGGTTGCATCAAAAATTCGGCGGACATCGTCATAATCTCGACTTAACTCACCAACAGGAACTTGCAACAACCTTTGTCCAGCAACATCAGCTGCAAAGAGGATTGGGGTAACACCAACGCGCTTATCTATGGATTGATATTTCTCTAAATCTTTCTGAATATGAGGATAGTACTGACTTGATAATATGTTACTTACCAGCACGTAGGCATCATAAGTATTATTTAATTGTGCAATATTGGTTTCTAAAACTGCATTAGGGAAAGGCATTCATATCTCCGTTGGGATCTGCGTACTGACTAAAAATATAGTCCATTGTTCACATCGGACCGATATTTCTTACGTTGCTTATTATTATTTTTGTGCAAAGTATAGGGATTATTCATCGCTAAACAAGGGCAAATCTAATTGATTGCTGTTCAACTTATCTGCCAATGATACGTGAAGACCGACCAAACGGACTTTTTTCCCTTCTCCTCTCTCGAATGCTTTAGCAAGTAACTCGATTAATAATTGCTCGTTTACGTCTTGCGCTTGTTGTTCAACTGTTGTTTGCTGAAAATCATCAAACTTAAGTTTTACACCGAGTGATTTAATTGGACTGTGCTTTTTTGTGTCGATTCTTGCACATAACTTAGGTAATAGCAGCATGAGGACTCCTTTGCATTCGTCTAAGCTGACAAGGTCAATATCTAAGGTTCGCTCAACGCCTATCGACTTGCGTTTTCTATTAATCGAAAGCCTTCGTTCATCAATTGCGTGTGCTCTCTTCCATAATGATGCACCAAATTTACCAAAATGTTGATGTAACTTTTCAATCGGAAATGAACGTATATCCTCACACTTGTAAAGTCCTAACTTATTTAACTTTTCGAGTGTGACTTTGCCCACTCCCGGAATTTTTTTCAATGGTAGACATTTCACAAATTCATCTAATTGGGTCGGGGTGATAACGCAAATACCGTTCGGTTTGTTTTCGTCACTGGCAACTTTAGCCACAAATTTTATAGGAGCGACACCTGCTGACGCGGTTAATCCTGTTTCTTCAAATATTGCGCGTCTAATATCTTCGGCTATATAGGTGGCACTGCCGCCAAACAAATCGCTATCTGTTACGTCTAAAAAGGCTTCATCTAATGAAAGCGGTTCAATTTCGTCCGTATAGCGCAGGTATATTGCTTTTATTTGGTCTGACACTTTCACATATTCATCCATTCGACCTTTGACCAACACGAGATTAGGACAGAGTCTCAGGGCCGTTGCTGTTGCCATTGCTGAACGTATACCAAATTTCCTCGCGGGATAATTACAAGTTGCAATGACCCCCCTGCGATCAGCACTGCCACCGATGGCTATCGGTTTATGCTGTAATGTTGGATCATCTCGCATTTCGACAGCAGCATAGAAGCAATCCATGTCGATATGAATGAACTTACGCATTGAATAGCTTTGGCATTAGAATAGTATAAATCCTCAATTCTTTAGTATTATATATAAAATAACTGTATATAAAAACAGTTTAAGACAGTATTTGGTATTTACCAATCATCATTCTGTTTTTGTCCTGCACCGTTTCGCATTTTCTTATGCCAATTAGCATTTGAATACGGTTCGACTGCACCAGCTCTCGAATATAAAAATGACGAATGACGGTTTAGTATATTGCGCTTGTGTATAATTATGGTTAATTTCATATAGCATTTGGTAATAATATGATTTTAAGAACGTTTAATTTTATCTTTAGAAAAATTTTCCCTATTTCATGTGCGAGATGAATAGGTGTTTCAATGGGACCCGGTTGCAGATTGATTAATGCGCACTTTAGCTCAGAGCCTTATTTAATAAAAATTGGAAGTCACGTATCGGCTACAGGTGTTAGGTTTGAAACCCACGATGGAGGTGTTTGAGTTATGCGAGAAGGAGATCCCGAAATAGATAGTGTAGGCCAATTACGATTGGTAATAATGTGTTTATCGGCTAAGGTACACTACTATTTCCAGGCATCACTATTGATGATAACGTCTGAATAGGCGCTGGTTCTGTTGTATCTAAAAACATTCCAAGTAATGTTGCAGTCGTTAGGGTTCCAGTTACAATAATTAAATCTATTGGAGGCTATAAGGTAAAGGCTGCGGAATATGGACATCAGACAAAATAGACGAGTCAAGCTCAGAAAAAACGCTATTACGCAAAGTTGTACACTTAATAATACCCGTTAATACCCACGCATAACTGTAAGCTCACGTTCACTCAAATTCGGTTTGCTACACTTATTTCTAACTGATTGTGTTAACTGACAATCAAAGAATTTGATTGTCCTGCCATTCCTTAATTTTTATCTGTCTTTTTTCTTCTCTTTCCATTCTGGCTTTTTTTCTATCACAAGGTTCAGGGCAGTCACACGCTTTTGAAATACCTAACGCCCCTAACCCACCGCAACTTCCGGCTATTGTTTTCTTTTGTAATATATAGCCAATAGCCATGGCTGCTACCATCAATAAGAAAAATGCAAATGCTAAAATAAATGTACTCACGCTAACCTCTTAAAATGTCAATTTATTACCGTATGAACCGATACCTACCGATCTTATAAATAGCTAATCCTGCTTTACGTCCCTCAAGAACGCAGGAGACGCATATTCAATAAATTCTTTGTCTTGCTTTATAATCATAAAAACAGCTAAGTCCTCTCTTGTTGCTAGCACCTTTGCTTGGTCCGCTCCCATCACATTCAATGCGGTAGCTAAGCCATCAGCAGTCATGGATGATGCATGGACAACCGTCACTGAGACCAAATTATGAGTAATTGGATACCCCGTTCTAGGCTCAATTAAGTGCGAATAACGAATACCGTCCTGTTCGAAATAATTACGATAGTCACCAGAAGTAGCAACCGCATTATTGCCTATACTTATAATTTTCTGTATAGCCCGTTCATTGGTGATCGGCTTTTCAATCGCAATACGCCAATCATTACCGTTTGCTTTTTTACCTGCGACTCTCATTTCGCCGCCAATTTCGATCAGGTAATCGCCTATTCTATTCTCTTCTATAATATCAGCTACAACGTCAACGCCATACCCTTTTGCTATGGTCGATAGATCAACATATAGCTTCGAGTGTAACTTTGTAACAACGCCTGAGTTCATTTCAAACTTATCAATACCAACATAGTCTGCAATTTCTAGTAATTGTGACTGAGTAGGAATAACTTCCGCTCGTTTATCGGGCCCAAAGCCCCACAAGTTGACTAAAGGCCCCACAGTTACATCCAAACTCCCCCTGCTTAAATTGTGCAACCTAATGGCCTCTTTGAGCACAAATTCGGTTTGCTCGGAAATAGGGAAGGGGATCCCTGCAGCCGTTTTATTTAACTGCGACAATTCTGAATTTGGATCATAGGTCGACATCAACGCATTAACTTTAATCAGTGCATCATCTATTTGACCTTTTAGGGCTTGCACATCTATCGGTATTTCAGTCCGTTGAACGACTTTTATAGAGTAAGTAGTACCCATAGTTTCACCTAAAATGGCGACTTCAGCAGGTTGATTGGGCGCACAAGAAACTATGAATAATAATAAAGAAGGGAATAAAAATTTCAAGGCTATCCTCGATAATTACAAATTAATGAAGGGATAACATGATAAATGATCACATTATGAGCGAAGCGAGTTTTCGTTGATAATGAGTATACATTAATTTTTGGGAACATATAAAGAACCACGCAAATGTGAACGCAGCGCAAGGCACAAGCTAAAGAATATGGCGTATTTTGAGAAAAAAGAAAAGGCGCCATTAAGGCGCCCAATCCAATCTTCCACTTAGGTGTTATGAATTAACCACCAAAGTCATCTAGCATGATGTTTTCATCCTCTACACCAAGCTCTTTGAGCATATTGATTACTGCAGCATTCATCATAGGTGGTCCACACATATAGAATTCACAGTCTTCCGGTGCTGGGTGATTTTTCAAGTAATTCTCTAGCAATACGTTATGGATAAATCCTGTATCACCAGTCCAATTATCTTCTGGTTGTGGGTCAGATAATGCAACGTGCCATTCAAAGTTATCATTTTCTTTCGCCAACATATCGAAATCTTCCACATAGAACATCTCACGTGACGATCGAGCACCATACCAGAAGGTTATTTTACGAGGTGTTTTTAGCCGACGAAGTTGGTCAAAAATGTGTGACCGCATTGGTGCCATACCAGCACCACCGCCAACAAACACCATTTCCGCATCTGTTTCTTTGGCATAGAACTCACCAAAAGGACCAGAAATGGTGGCTTTATCACCTGGCTTCAAAGACCATATGAATGAAGACATTTTACCTGCAGGAAGACTTAAATTCTTAGGTGGTGGCGTAGCAATACGCACGTTCAACAAGATTATACCTTCTTCTTCTGGATAGTTTGCCATTGAGTAAGCACGAATAGTTTCCTCGTCACACTGTGACTCAACATCAAAGAAGCCGAAATGTTCCCAATCTTTACGATACTCTGCAGGTACATCAAAGTCTTTATATTTTATGTGGTGAGGTGGCGCCTCAATTTGGATATATCCACCCGCTTTAAAAGGCACGCTTTCGCCATTAGGAATCCCTAACTTAAGCTCTTTAATAAAAGTTGCTTCGTTATTATTGGAAAGAACGTCACATTCCCATTTTTTAATACCAAATACTTCCTCAGGGAGCTGAATATCCATGTCTTGCTTAATAGATACTTGGCAAGATAAACGGCAGCCCTGCTTGGCTTCGCGCTTTGAAATGTGATCAAGCTCAGTAGGCAATATTTCACCACCGCCCGACTTAATATCCACTGTGCATTGACCGCAAGAACCACCGCCACCACAAGCTGAAGATACAAAAATACCTGAGTCAGCCAGAGCGCCAAGTAGTTTCCCACCTGGTGAGGTTGTAATTGTTTTACTTGGATCGCCATTGATGGTGATTAAAACATCACCTTCAGGGACTAATTTCGATTTTGCAAACATAATAATAAACACTAACGCCAAAACGATAGTAATAAACATGCCTACACCGAGATAGATTTCTATTTGATTCATTATCTATACTCCTATTCGCTTTACAGCGAAATACCTGTGAATGACTGGAAACCTAATGCCATTAAACCTGCGATCATAAACACAGAACCTAATCCGCGAATACCATCAGGCATATCGGCATACTTTAATTTTTCACGTATCGCAGCTAGCAAGATAATGGCCATAGCCCAACCCGCCCCACTGCCAATGCCGTAAACAATACTTTCAGTGAAGTTGTATTCGCGCTGAACGGCAAACGCAACACCACCGAATATGGCACAGTTTACGGTTATAAGCGGCAAGAAGATCCCTAACGCGTTATATAAAGCAGGGAAAAATTTGTCAAGTGTCATTTCCAGTATCTGAACCAAAGCAGCTATTACGCCGATAAAGGTCAAGAAACTTAAGAAACTAAGGTCAGCATCAGGGAAACCAGCCCAACCTAAAGCACCAGGTGCAAGAATGTTTACAAAGATAACCTGGTTAACAGGTACTGAAATACCCAACACCACGATAACTGCAACGCCCAAACCCATGGATGTCTTTACTTTCTTTGATACTGCTAGAAAAGTACACATACCTAGGAACAATGACAATGCCATGTTCTCTACAAATACCGCTCTTATAAATAATGCTGCATAATGTTCCATGATTATTCCTTAGGCTCTACTTGTTCAGGGCGAATAGTACGAATAAACCAAATCATACCGCCGATGAGGAAGAACGAGCTAAATGGGAGTATCAACAGACCATTTCCTTGATACCAGCCACCATTAGTAACGAGTGGTAGAATTTCAAACCCAAGGATAGTACCAAAACCGGCTAACTCTTTGATTGTACCGATAACAATTAGAATAAATGAATACCCTAGACCATTACCAATGCCGTCCAAGAAACTCATTAGGGGGGGCGACTTCATCGCATAGGCTTCGGCGCGCCCCATTACGATACAGTTTGTAATGATCAAACCCACAAATACCGAAAGTTGCTTCGATATTTCGTAAGAGTAAGCCTTCAATACTTGGTCAACAACGATTACCAATGACGCAATAATTGTCATCTGAATAATGATACGCACACTTGACGGTATTTGATTTCGTATAAGTGAAATAAATAAGCTAGAAAAAGCAGTTACGGCGGTTAATGCCAAAGACATTACCAATGCGGTTTCTAATTTTGTTGTAATTGCTAATGCAGAACAAATACCAAGTACATGTAAAGCAATCGGGTTACTGTCTAATATCGGCCCGAATAGGGCTTTTTTCATTTCTTTAGTGTCAGCCATTATGGTCCCTTATGATTTCCAAGATTGCTTTTTAAGGTAATTGCCGAAGCCATTATCACTAGCCCAGTACTGCAATGTATTCTCTACACCATTGCTGGTTAGTGTTGCACCTGATAGTGCATCAACCGCATACTGGTCATCTCTGTTGTCGCCTTTGTTAACTTCAATAGCAACGTTACCGTTACTGAAAAGCTGTTTACCATCCCACTTAGCCTGCCATTCTGGGTTTTGGATCTCTCCGCCCAACCCTGGAGTTTCTTTATGTTGATAAAATATCAATTCGCGAATGGTGTGGCCATCATTGTCAAGTGCAAGGAAACCATACATTAAGTCCCATAGACCGCTGCCATGAACTGGCAGTATAATGCGTGATACAGAACCGTCATCATTTTTAATTAAATAGACGCTGGCGACGTTAGCACGACTTGAAAAGCCAGCCGGACTGCCTTCTACCTTAGTACTAGTGCCTTTAGCTTTGGATACTCTGCCGTACATATCGTATGGCTTAGTCTCACCCTCAGCTGGGTTAGCTACATATTCACCAGTTTCCAAATCAACAAAACGCTCTTCTACTTTTGCATCGTAGATTGTTGCAATGTCTTTTTTTGTTTTGGCTTCGCCAAGTAATCCTGCCGCAGCCAAAATGTTCGATTGTTTATCGAGTGCTGCGTTGGTCTGTTGCAATTCACGTAAGCCAACTGCTGCGCCCGACACTATGATTGAACAAACCAAACAAACAGCGACAACCACCAAGACTGTTTTACCTAAAGTTTCTTTTTTAGCCGACACGCGCAATCCTCCGTTTAATATTGCTTTGAGCTACAAAGTAATCGAACAATGGTGCCCACAAGTTAGCAAATAATATCGCTAGCATAATACCCTCCGGGAATGCCGGATTAATTACGCGAATCAACACTGTCATCAAACCAATGAAGAAGCCATAAAACCACTTACCTTGATTGGTAAATGAAGCTGACACAGGATCAGTCGCCATGAAAAACATACCAAAAGCCAAGCCGCCGATAACGAAATGCCAATAAAAAGGCATAGCATAAATTGACGTTGGGTCGCTCGCAAAAAAGTTAAGCAATGTGCTGAAGAATATTACACCAAGACCTACGCCCGTCACGATACGCCAGCTAGCAATACCCAAATAAATAATGAACAGCCCGCCTAACATAATCATTAAGCTAGAGACCTCACCTACAGATCCCGGGATATTACCTATGAATGAATTCATCCACAAGTCTGCTTCGCTTATGGTTTGGTTAACCAAGTTACCTGATGCATCCAACACTTGCATAGAGGCAAAATTAACAGAATCACCAAAATTCATGGTCTGATTAGCAGCGTTGCTCAGCCAAGTCGCACCAGAATATCCATCCGCTAACTGAGCTGCTATCCATGGTTGATCGCCAGAAATTTGAGCGGGATATGCGAAATATAAGAAAGCACGACCAGATAACGCAGGATTCAGGAAATTTCTGCCGGTTCCACCAAAAATTTCTTTAGCGATAACAATACCGAAGGTAATACCCAAAGCAACTTGCCATAAAGGAATAGTAGATGGCAATGTTAATGCAAACAACACAGAAGTTACGAAGAAACCTTCGTTTATTTCATGTTTTCGAACTGATGCAAATAGTACTTCCCAGAAACCGCCCACAATGAATGTTGTTGCATATATGGGGACAAAGAAACACGCGCCATAAAGTAGCATCGAGAATATGCCCGACTCACCCGTTAGCGTTCCACCTAGTGCCGAAAACAAACCTGCCTGCCAGCCATCATATAACGCACCGCCGGCTTCGATAGCATAAGATGCTTGCACACCAACATTGTACATACCGTAGAACATGGCTGGGAATGTTGCCATCCAAACCATAATCATAATACGTTTTAAATCGATGCTATCTTTTACGTGCGTATTCGCACTATTCACTTTACCTGGCGTATAAAAGATAGTTGCAGCTGCTTCGTAAAGCGCATAGAACTTGTCGTATTTGCCACCCGGTTCAAAATCAGGTTCGATTTTTTCTAAATAAGTTTTTAATCCCATGACTAACCCTCTTCCTCGATCTTGGTCAAACATTCACGTAACACTGGGCCATAATTATATTTACCAGGACACACATAGGTACATAATGACAAGTCTTCTTCATCTAATTCCAGAGCACCTAAACTACTTGCGCCGTCACTGTCGCCCGACAAAAGGTCGCGCAACAACAATGTTGGAATAATATCTAACGGCATGATACGTTCATAATTACCGATTGGCACCATAGAACGATCAGAACCATTCGTTGTCGTTGTCATGTTAAATAATTTTTTCGGTGACAAGTGACCTAAATAGGCGCGTGTCACAGAATGTTGATTTGAGCCTGGCAAAGCCCAACCAAATAATCTCTTCTCCTTATCTTCTACTAAAAGAGAGACTTGGTTATGGTAGCGACCAACATAAGCCTGAGGACCGACTGCTGTATTACCGTTCAAAATAGACCCAGAGATAACGCGTACAGGTCCATCAATTTTCTGATCAGCAATTGTCAAAAGGAAAAGGTGCTCTTCGGTTTGCCTTTTTCCC
>JAWUVZ010000015.1:0-7481 GCA_034112105.1 Glaciecola sp.
ATGCTACCAGCTGAAATAGCTGGACTATCGGAGCCTAAGAAGCGTGCTCAAAAAATACTTGAGCAAGTTGGACTCGATCACCGAGCTAACCATTTTCCTAACCAACTATCGGGTGGTGAACAGCAACGTGTTGCCATTGCTAGAGCATTTATCACCAATCCTAAAATTCTATTCGCTGATGAACCGACAGGTAATCTGGATTCCACTAATTCAACCAAAGTCGAAAATTTACTATTTGATCTTAATAAAGATTCAAATACTACCTTAGTGCTTGTTACTCATGACATTGAACTCGCTCAGCGCTGCCAGCGTCAATTGCACATGCACGCCGGTGAATTAACTGAGCAAACTAAGCCGCTTAGAGTTGTTTCTGGAGAGTAAAATGTCTACTGTATTTCAATTAGCGTGGCGGTTGTTCAAACATGAGGCCAAACGCGGTGAGTTAACCATTATTTTATTGGCCATTATACTCTCTGTTGGCTCAGTACTGTCGCTATCTTTATTCAGCGAACGTTTGCAGGGCGCATTAACCGATCGTTCAGCGGAGTTTATTGCAGCCGATAGGCAGTTGCGTTCCAGAGAGCTTGTGGATGAAAGCTGGATCAGCAAAGCATCTGAATTTAACCTCAATAGTGCATATCAAGTAAGTACACGGTCAATGGTATTTGGAGCACAAGAACTGGCCCTATCAGATTTGCGTGCTGTGGACGCGAATTACCCATTAAAGGGCAGTATTAAAGTTGCATTGCAGGCTTTTGGCGTGCCTGAAGCAACGGCTGAATCCCCTAAACCGGGTGAGGCTTGGATTGATTCACGGCTTTTTCAATTAGTTAATGTTGAATTAGGCGGTGTTATTGACATAGGCGACGCGAGTTTTAAAGTAACAAAAGTACTCAGTGAGATTCCAGACGCAGGGTTTAGCGTTTTTAATACCGAGCCCATTGTCTTGATGTCAACTGACGACTTGGCCAAAACTAACGTAACAGGGCCCGGTTCTCGAGTTAGTTACAAATACTATTTTACTGGCGAAACAAGTGATTTAGATGACTATTACGACTGGCTTCGTCCGCAACTGAACCGCGATGTGCATCGATGGACATCAATTGAAGACGATGACTCTGCAATTGGGCGCTCAATAGCGCGCGCCGAACAGTTCTTCTTGCTCGCAAGTCTATTAGCCATTGTGTTGGCTGCTGTCTCCATTGCGGTCGCGGCACAGCGTTATAGTCAGCGTCATTATGATCCCGTAGCAATCATGAAAACGCTTGGCGCAGGGAAGGCAATGGTGCAGCAAATTTATTTACTACAAATCTGCTTTATTACAGTCTTGGGTATCGTGTTAGGTGTTACAGCCGGCTTTATTTTGCAACAAGCTGTGGTGATGTTTTTGGCAGATATTGTTGAAGTGTCACTTGATATTTGGCATTGGAGACCATTAGCTATTGCGGTCTTCACTGGCATTATTTGCTCAGTGCTGTTCTCTTTATACCCGCTATTACAGTTATTCTCCGTACCACCCTTGCGGGTATTAAGGCGCGATATTAATACAACCTTGTCGTCCAAAGCGTTGCAGTTTGCTACCTCAGGGATCGCTGTATTCTTGCTGATGTGGGTATATAGCCAAGACCTGATGATCAGCGCCATATTATTCGTTTCAGGCATTATATTAGTCGTTCTGCTACTCGGTGTTACTCATCTTCTGATTATGCTTGGGCGTAAGCTCGGTAGTGGTAAAATGGGAGCGTGGACCTTAGCATGGGCACGTATTCGCCGCAGAGCCATGGGTAACAGTGTTCAATTAATTAGTTTTTCAATTACTATTATGCTGTTACTCGTTGTTTTAGTAATGCGCAATGACATGGTGGAGCAGTGGCGTGCTCAGTTGCCGGAAGGCACACCAAACTACTTCGTATCAAATGTAACAGAAAGCCAACGGATTGGTTTAGAAAATCAATTTGAACAAAATAATGTTACTGGCGGTGGTTTTTATCCTGTGGCTCGTGGACGCTTTGTTGCTATTAATGACGAAAAAATCCGCACTGAAGTAACTAAAGAAGATAAAGAAGTTGCTGACGAAGGGCGTCAAGGCTTAGGCCGTGAAGCAAACCTGACTTGGGGCACAGAACTCCAAATGGGGAATAAGATTATGGAGGGCGAATGGCTAGATTCTTGGCAAGAAGGCGAACCCTATCCGCTGTCAATTGAGAGTCAAATAGCGGGGCGACTCGGTATTAAGCTTGGCGATAAATTAACCTTCAATATCGGTAGCGAAGTTATTACAGCCACAGTAACTAGTTTGCGAGAAGTTAATTGGCAAACAATGCAACCGAACTTCTTTTTCGTGCTGCATCCTAAAGCTGTGGAGAATTTTATTCCCACGTACATAACCAGTTTTAACTTGGATAAATCTCGCAAAGCAGAGATAACCAAGTTAATGGCCCCGTTTGCTAGCGTTACTTTATTTGACGTAGATGCAAGAATTAATCAGCTTAGAGAAATTATCGAGCAAGTGTCGGTGGCCGTAGAGTTTATTCTAATTCTGGTGCTCATAGCTGGAGCGCTAGTCCTGATAGCACAAGTTCAGGCCAGTATGGATGAACGTTTGCAGGAACTAGCCATTCTTCGAACATTAGGGGCGAAAGGGTGGATGATACGTTTTAGTGTTATCAACGAATTTATCATTATCGGGTTCGTCGCTGGCTTGATGGCAGCCATATCAAATGAATTTAGTTTGTATATGTTGCAAACCAACGTTTTTCAAATGGAAGCTGGCTTGCATTTGGAATATTGGTTGATAGCGCCGATAATTGGGGCGTTGACCGTCGGTTTGCTCGGTGCAGTTGGTTGCTGGCGCTTGTTGAGTCTGAATACGGGGGAGTTACTGAGGAAAATGGTATAAATTTTCTGCATTAGCCGGATAGTTTATTGCATTAGCTGTCCGGCGTTTTATATAACTTCAATGCTATAAATGTCCGCAGTATTGGGTTGGAGTTTAATGCAATACCAAACCTCACTATAAAATATTAGATGGTTTTCCCGAGTTTAAGCTTATTTCGACCGGATTTTTTGCTTACAGAAAGCGCATCATCTGCAGCTTTATAAGCGGTAGCATAATCATTCTTTGCTGGTTGTAAGTGAACTATATGCAGATGATTATTTAGCCAACTTGAACAAAATATCGTTAACATTCTGCTCGTGCTTGCGTTGCCATTGCACTAAAGTTTGTTGGGCATCAGTGTCGCGTCTCTGAATTGCGATGGCTAAAGCCTCTTGTGCTTGGTTTTTTGGGATAACAGCTACACCGTCATTATCAGCAACAATAATATCACCAGTATGCACGTTAACTCTGCCGCAGACCACGGGCTGATTAAGGGGAATGTACACTTTTTTGGCGCCGGGTTTTGGACAGGTTCCAAGAGCATGCACTGGAAATGCAATATCAACGACTTCATCAATATCGCGAATAACGCCATCAATAACAAAAGCAGTAATGCCACGAGTTTTCGCGATAGCACATACGTTACCTCCGCTTACCGCGTATTGGTCATCTGCTTGCACTACTATAATATCACCAGGTTGGGCGGCGTAAATCGCGGCATGTAACATAAGATTGTCGCCTTGCCCACATTGAGCAGTGAAGGCTCTGCCAGCAATGCGAGGCATATTTGGCCACAGCGGATGAATCGAATAATGCATAAACTGTTGAATGGGCAGCGCATCAGCCAAATCGCATGATGACACTTGTGCAAAATCTTTATAAGTAGGATGAGTCATACCAAGATATCTTAAATTTCAAATCGTAAGCAATAATCTATCATATGGAAGTTAAATTACCATTGATAGCGATTGAGCCAATTTTAAATTAAGCTGGTCGAGACTTTGTAAAAACCTCACCTAAGCTTGCATATTGACTTGCCCCTAACCTTGCTAATGGGTTTACTTTTAGGGCATCAATCGTAATACGATTATTACTTTGATTAACGACGTTGTCGTCTACATACAATTCGATAGCTTCTACGAAGGTAATTTGTTGTGGTGCGTTGCCAATTTCTTGAGTGCTATGTACTTTGCATAAATATGCGATAGGGCAGTCCGCAATGCGTTGCAAGGGCCAATTTGCATGGTCAATTAGTTTGATTTGATTAGCTTCAACTTCGCTTTCAGCATACTTTAAGCTAGCGGCAGTAGAGGTAACCAGATCTGACTGTTGTGCGTGTGCAATATGCACAACGCAATAAGCCTCTTTAACTAAGTTTGCCACAGTATCCTTTGCTGTCCCATCCGGCTTTTTTCCCATTGAAAGCATACATAAAGGAGGATCACTGCACACAGCGTTAAAATAAGAAAACGGAGCAAGGTTGAGCGATTCATCGTTATTTTTCGACAATACCCACGCGATTGGACGTGGTATGACAGTCTGCGTCATTAAGTGATAAATTGAGGTGCTCGGCATACTGTTTAATTCTATATTCAATTTGACTTCCTTTTTTGTCACAGATAGTTGTTTCGCGTATTATTTCACCGCCTAAGTGTATCTTATCTTGGGTCGTAAATTTGCACTAATAAACCGATAATATTATGTTATTCTTTATAAAATCTCGACATTGAAATAGCGATTAGGACTTACTATGCACGTAGACAAAGCTAAAAAACGCATTGCAAAACAAGTGAAGAAAGGCTTTAAAGGCTATCCTCAAATTTCGATAGAATACTTTGGTCAAGAGCCAAGTTGCGCATCATTAGTCGTGGTTCAATTTACATTAGATGAAGGTAGTGAGGTTCAAGAGGAACGCTTTGCAAGTAAATCAGATGCAAGAGAAGATGAGACTATTCAAACTGCATTGATCAAAATAATTGATAGAGCAGGAGCTATCTCTGTACTTCAAGTGTCAACACTAACGTTAATCAAATAACGGGGCAGATCATAATTTTTTTGTTACTTTGGTAACATTTATTGCTTGCCCTCATGTGAAGCGTTTGTAGTATTAACTAAAGATCATTAAGGCTGCAGAATATTTGAAAATAAACGGTGTTTCTCCTTTCTGTAGGGTGTTGTTGTTGCTATTTGTATTATTCTTAAGTAGCAATACACAAGCATCAGTATCTCAACATAGTAGTTGCCAAATAACATTTTTGGTAGATGACCTGATCCTAGCAGAACTGTCACCAGCAAAGTCTGAAAAGGCTAGCATACTGCTACCTTCAGGAAAAAGTGTCGCACGCCTAAATTGTTCTTTAAGTCAGCAAGCGGTGTTTAGCTTTGGCCGCCATGAAATTGTTAATTACACCTGGGATGATCAAGACGGATTAATCAGTCAGATAATGGCAAGCAATCCGTCATTTGTTTTGCCAGTTGGCGAATTTTCAGCAGATTTCGAGATTGTCAGTCATCATGAAAATATGCAACAATTTGTTTGGCAGGACTTTGCAAGTTATGTAAACCAAAGTCTTACTAACAATATTACCATGGGTGCTTTTTATGGGTTATGCCTAACGTTGATTTTGTATGTGTTCTTTATGGGCAGAATTTTAGGTGATAAGCGCTTCGAACTTTATAGTCTTTATGTCTTTTGTGCAGCGACATTTTTTCTATTACAGCAGGGGCAACTCAATATATTCTTGCCTCAACAGGCATTTCTCCTTGGTCATCAATCTTATCTGATTTTTGCTGGCCTCACTGTATTCACTGCAACTATATTCATTGTCAGGCTAATAGACCTGCATTTGGCTTGGACCAGAGTAAGCCACTATGTTTTGTATTCGGGGGCGACACTAGTACTTTTTATTTCTTTTGTCATAGGATTTTTCGAGCATAACGCATTATCCTCATTACTAGGCAATGTGATGGGATATCTGACTCTTATTATCATGCTGATTATATTGGTCTTAGCCATTGTCCGATCTTACCAAGGTGTAAGGATGGCATGGTTAGTATTAATCAGCTTGTTTGTGATGATAGTAGCGATGATTTTTAGAGTTGTCTTTGCAGATCAGAGTCCCTTCCTATATCGCTATGGCCTAATAATTGCGTTTGCTTTCGAAGCATTTATTTTTGCGGTAGCCGTGTCTTCGCGGATCAAAGACCTCAAATTAGATAAAATAAGAGCACAAACCGATGCAAACACTGACGTGTTGTGTAATGTATTAAATAGACGTGGCTGGGAGCAAAAGGCACAGGAACTATTATTCTACCAAGAGCACAATAACGGTGCACTTAGTTTGCTCTACATCGATATCAATGACTTTAAATTGATCAATGATAACCACGGCCATGATTGTGGTGATCAGGTATTACGAATTGTTGCTGAAATCGTTAAAAATCAGATACGCACAAAAGATCTGATTGGTCGAATTGGTGGCGATGAGTTCGTTGCTTTGGGGCATTTTGGCAACCTATATGAGGCAAACCAATTCGCCTCGCGGTTAAACGACGCGCTTCGTGATTTGTCTATCCAGATAGACGGACTGGATAACATCAAAGTGAGTGCAAGTGTTGGCCATGTAGTTTTCGAATCTGCACCTGCGTCAGTTACCACAATGTTAAAGTCAGCCGATAAATCAATGTACAAAGCCAAAAAGAGTTACAAGCTAACTGACAGTTAACGATAACTTGTGCGATCAAGCGTCTTTGTCAGATAGCCGAATTTATAAATCTAAATCAGCTAACGCTTCCCTCAAAGTTGGGCATGTGAACACGAAGCCCTCATCAACTAATTTTTTTGGGATGACTTTTTGACCATATAGCACAAGGTCGGATGATTCGCCCATGAGTGCTTTTATTACAAATGCAGGCACTCTGAAAATGCATGGACGCTCTAGTCGTCTGGCAAGGGCTAATGAGAAAAAATGATTGGTGTTAGGATTAGGCGACGTAAAGTTATAAGCACCTTGCGCTTCCTCGTTGCTTAACAAGTGTTTAATGCCATTAACCATGTCATCTATGTGGATCCATGCCATAAACTGCTTGCCTGAGCTGATAGGGCCACCTAAGCCTAAGCGAAATGGCATCAACATCTTGGCTAATGCGCCACCTTCATCGGATAACACAACACCCGTTCGCAATACACAAACTCGCGTCTTGGCTTCAAACGCAATATTTTCCCATTTTTGGCAGACTGCTCTGCTGAACTCTTCATGAAAATCGGTAAAATCTTCGGTTACAACAGTATCACCTTGGCGTCCATAAATACCAATTGCTGAACCACTAATAAAGACACTTGGCGGATTGTCGGAGGCATTAATTAAGTCGACCAACTGTTGCGTTATTTTCCAACGGCTCTTACAAATTCGTTCTTTTTGAGTATCTGACCAACGTTTGTCTGCGATAGGCTCGCCGGCTAAATTGATAATGGCGTCAAACTCATCGACCGAGGTTAAATTCTCGGCTGGGATGCAGTTCACTTGTTCGCCAAATAAGCGTTTTGCTCTACTAGGATCGCGCGTTATCACGGTCATCGCATATTGCTTTTCTAGCGCAGTGA
>JAWUVZ010000016.1:0-13970 GCA_034112105.1 Glaciecola sp.
TTCCATATCAAACAACGACTCTAATCTAACATCTGACAATGTATCCTCACTTTGACGTGTAGTTAATTCACTATTGATTAACTGGTATTTTAGGGTTTCTTGGATAAAACTTTTGTGACATTTTTACTTGATGCATAAAAAATCGTGTGTCTTTGTATGGCAGTTTCATAAAGCCTGAAATGCCTAAGCCATTAATTTTTGGAATTAAATCAATGATTTCTTTTAGTAAACTTTTAAATTCAAGTTCCATCGAATGGTCAAGTAATGTGTAATAATTATGTACCTTCAAATGTTTAGGAAGCGCTTCAAAAATAATACAACCGGTGTGATGAATTGCGTTCAAACTTTTAATTTTAGACATCAGCGCATCTGGCAATTTCAGTAATTCATCCGGATCCTCTCCATCTTCAAAATAAGAATGCATCCGACTTTCATTTTCTGCTAATGACGTTTTACTCAATTCATACGGAATCTGCATTTTTTGGGTTGGAATAAAAGGTTTCTTTTGAGTCACTCGTTCAACGTGCAGTGTGTTTTTTGCATTGAACATACAACTTTTGAAAACCCCCTTTCGCACAATGGATCGCGCTAAGTTAATTACATTATCAACACTTCGATCGAATGATAACTGTAAGCTCGGATCATATAAGTTTAGACTTGAATCGACAAAAACACCTTCGTCTTCCCATCTTATCGCGAGCCCGCCAACAACTGGATATTTCCCTAAACGACTGACCGCAGCAATAAATCCTTTTTCGGTTTCCCCCATACCTTGCAAGTAATTTTTATAATATCGTTCAAACTGCGCATCGTCGATATAATTTAATTCAGCCATATCGATACCTTCCTGCTCTCTTAGATAAGACTTTCTTGAGCTATAAACAACAGTTTCTATATCTTTTATCTCTTGATGGCCCCATGTTGGAACTAAACACGATTGGTCTTGGTAGCGATCCGGTGCAAATACTAGGTGACGAAATCGAGAATAGTGTTGTAACAAATAATCGCCACCAGTAATGCGTTGACTTCTCTCATCACTCATTAATGCTGACAGTACGTTTGCAAACTCAATAGGTAAACCTAGCGAATCAGGCGGAATAGCTTTTCTACCGTACCGAGAACCTTGTCCAGACGCCAATGCGTATATAGTGCTAGCTAAGCCTTGTTCGTCAAATCGAGGGCTGGATAATTTACCGTCAAGTTGATCGTCTCCGATAAAGTAAACATCCCCGAGTCTTGCATTAGTTTGCTGTAAATCTGATGACATCAAATCCATTACATTCGTGGTAATCGTTTGCCCTGAAGGATCTATTTGGGCAAACACACATGAGCCCCAGTCAATTAAACTGACCTGCTCTGTCTGCTCATCCCAGACTAAATTTGAAGGTTTTATATCACCGTGCACAACAGGTCGAAATACCCCATTTTGCTGAAACACTCGCAAAAAACGACGGATCTCGAAAATTTGCACTGTGATCTTAACAATAATTCGGGGGGGGAATGGACCGAAACGCAATGAGTACTTCTCAAGATCAATTCCTGGTGCTCGCCCCATCACCAATATTGATTGCCGCTTGATCCGCTGAAATTCAATTAATCTTGGTACATTAGGATGTTCAACCAAGCCTTGCATAAACGCTTCTTCTTCGAGTCGATCTTGAATATGCTGAGGTAACGTAATCCTAGAGAATTTAAAAACCAACTCGCTGCCCATTTTATCGGTACCCGCGAAAGCAAAGCCAAAAGCGCCCTTACCAATCATTTCAATATCTGTGTAACCTAATCTCTTAAGTTGTGAAATACATAAACCGAACCAGTTTTTTAGTTTTTTTGCATCCTTGTGAGAAAGCAAATAAACCGATTGGTCATCCGGAATATAGAAGTGTTTAAGTTGTTGTTGCATTATTCGGTTTTTAACCATTCCACTTTTGAGAGTCTATTATTGTCACCTGGAAGCTTTTCTTGCAACGTCTCTAAAATTTCTTGTAAGTCGCTATCTAGTTGCCATGGTGGATTCAAAATACACATACCAGAGCCATACATGCCTACTTTCTCAGATGGCTTGACCGAGCAAAATTGAATATTTAGCACCGACTTCACATTCAGTCCGGACAATTGAGATAACATTTTTTCGCTCAATGCCGATTTAGGGTTACTGACAATTTCATTCGTCTGTCGATCTTCTCTGGTATCAGAAAGTAATGGATACCAAATCATATAAATACCAATCGGCCAACGTTTTACGGCTTTAGCAACAGCATCAATAACTTGTTTATATTCACTCATCTGCTCATAAGGGGGATCAATTAATACTGCCCCTCTATTTGGCGTAGGTGGTAACACTGCATTCAGTATTTCATACCCATCTCGATGTTGCGCAATGATGCCTGCGCGCCGACAGTTTTGTTGCAGAGACTCAAATGCTTGTGGGTGTAACTCAGCAGCAAATGCTTTGTCTCCTTTTCGCAATAACGCTGACGCAACCATAGGAGAACCTGGGTACTGCTGTTCGCCTATATACTTATTTACAATGTTTACATAGGTGTCAAATAGAGATAACTCTTGTTGAACGCTCGTATTTTCATTATCACCTAACTGACGACCTAGGTTAAGTTGTAGTACACCTGTTTTTGCCTCGGCATTTTGTAACGCTTGTTGCGAGTTAAGGTAATATAGTCCTTCACCGGCATGTGTGTCCAAAAAGAAATAAGGTTTTGTCTTTAAATTCAGACGACCAAGCACAGCAACTAAAACGAGGTGTTTAAGCACATCGGCATGATTGCCAGCATGATACGAATGTTGATAACTAAGCACTAAACTTCTCACTCTTAATATAAAAAGCCCGCATAATGCGGGCTAATAAAACACTACAATGCATCTATATTACAATGATACACGCTAAGTTAATAATGCTTACTTCAGATGAACCAACATTTTTTCAGGTGATTGCAAGTAACTCATCCATAGGTTATTAAAACGAACCATCGTTGCACCATCAATAACGCGATGATCACCTGACCAATTTAACATCATAATACTCTGCGCAATAACCTCTCCGGCATCATTAAAGCGAGGGAGCTTCTGAGTTTTACCTAGCGCAACTATCGCTACTTCAGGCTTATTAATCACAGGTGTTGCCGTCATTCCGCCTAAAGCACCAATATTTGAGATACTTATCGTACCATTGCTCAAGTCAGTGTTTGACAACTTCCCCTCGCGCGCTGCATTAATAATGCGTTCGCACTCTTGAGCAATCTCGAACAACGACAAGTTTTGTACGTTCTTTATATTGGGCACAAGTAAACCAATTTTTGAGTCAATTGCCATCCCAATATTATGTGATGACAAATAATGCAGTTCAGACTCGTCTTTAGTTAAACGAGAATTAATTTCAGGGAAGGACTTCAAAGCCAAAGACAATGACTTAATGAAAAACGGCATGAAACTTAACTTAACACCTTGTTGTTCAAACTCTGGTTTTAACTGACTTCTCAGCGCAATTAAATTATCCATAATCAATTCATCAGACACAGTGAAATGTGGAATAGTGCTCACACTTGCCAGCATTTGTTTCGCCATCGCAGCTTTAATGCCGCGCATGGCTATCACTTTACTTACTTCTGCCTGCTGACTTATATTTTTAGCACTAGTTTGGCGGTTTGGGTTCGCAACTTTGGTGTTAGCCTGTTGCGCTGCAGCTACTATATTTTCTGCTTGTGTCGGTTGATTTTGACTCTGCATATAAGATTCAATATCTTGCTTCAATACACGCCCTTTTTTACCTGAACCAGATACGCTAGCAATATTGATCTTATATTCTCTAGCGATGCGTCTAACCGCGGGACTAGCCAGTGCTTTGGCACGATTACTTTGGGTATTTTCAGATACATCAGTTTGCATTGCTGTATCAGTAGAGCCGGTTAATTGCTCTGGGGTGATTGACACTGCAGCGCCATCAGATTGAATCAATTGATCAAACAATGGAGTGTGTACTTGTGCAATATCGCCCTGTTGATAATGCAATTTCACAACTTTACCTTGGTATTTTGCTGGTATTTCAACCACCGCTTTATCTGTCATGACCTCAACAACAACCTGATCTTCTTCGACCATATCACCCTCTTGAATGCACCACTTCACAATTTCACACTCAACGATACCTTCGCCAATATCGGGTAAAATAAACGCTTCTATCTTTTCTGCGTTTACTGCGGCAACCGGCGCTGGAGCAGGTATTTTCATCTGACTAGCAGGACTATCACCTAGTGAAGGAGAAACCACTTCAGCTGGAATGTCATTGTTTGCCTCGTCATCGATTTCCATTGCAAACAAAGGAGCATGTACTTTCGCAATATCCCCTTCCTTGTAATGCAGTTTTCGCACTACCCCATTGTACATGGCCGGAATTTGAACTGTTGCTTTGTCGGTCATAACTTCAGCAACGGGTTGGTCTTCAACAATGCTGTCACCTTCTTTCACAAGCCATTCAAGTAGTTCGCATTCAACAATACCTTCGCCTATATCAGGCAATATAAATTCTTTCATTATTGCCTCCTAGTAGTCCATTGTTCGTTTAATAGCTTCGAATGTTTTTAAATGATCAGGCATATATTCCTTTTCGTGCGCTAATGGAAATGGCGTATCAAGACCACAAACTCGGGCTATTGGTGATTCGAGAGATAAAAAGCATCTCTCTTGGACCGTTGCAGCAATTTCACTTGCAAAGCCACCAGTTAGCGGCGCTTCGTGATTAATCAGTAATCTACCGGTTTTGCAAACTGATTCACAAATGGTTTCAACATCCCATGGCAGGATACTCTGTAAGTCAATAATCTCACAAGAAACACCTATTTCTTCAGCCATTACTGCCGCTTTTTCAATGACTTCAACTTGAGCACCCCATGCTAATAGCGTGATATCAGCGCCTTCTTTTACCATATCGGCTTTGCCTAATGGTAATTGCTAGTCGCTCTGAGGCACGTCACCGACGGAGGCTCTATAAAGCTTTTTCGGCTCCATAAATAATACCGGATTATCATCTCTAATAGAGGCTAGCAATAACCCTTTAGCTTGACGCGGGTTGCGAGGTATGACCACTTTCATACCAGGAATGTGCGCAAAAAACGCTTCCGGAGACTGTGAGTGATAAAGGCCGCCGGCAATCCCACCACCGTAAGGTGTTCTGATGGTGAGTGTGCCGCAAGTAAATTGACCACCTGAACGATAACGCCATTTCGCCGTTTCGTTAACAATTTGGTCAAAGGCAGGGAAAATGTAGTCACTAAATTGTATTTCAGCAACTGCCACTGAGCCCTGTGATGCGAGTCCATTAGCAAAACCAATAATACCTTGTTCGGTCAATGGCGTATTAAAGCAACGACCTTTCCCAAATTTTTCTTGTAGATTGCTCGTGGCTCTAAAAACACCACCAAAATGGCCAACATCTTCACCAAACACCATGACCTTATCATCATCAGTCATTGCGGTGATAAGTGCGCTGTTAATCGCCTGTAATAAATTCATTTGCGCCATTATTTTAATCTCCCTGATGTTTTAGGATAATGCTCAGGGTATTTTGCAATATGAGCTTTTAATTCAAGCAGTTGCTTTTTTAAATGCCAAGGTGGCGTGTCGTAAACGTCATTGACAATATCATCGATATGCGCAATCGGAACTTTTTCAGCTTGTTTAAGCGCTGATAGAATGTCCGCTCTCGATGTTTCTAAATAAGCTTCCATTGCTTTTTTATCAAACCAACCTTTGCCATCTAACCACTTATTAAAACGTGCAACAGGGTCTTTTGCATGCCACTTTTCTTCTTCACTTTTAGACCGATAACCGCTAGGGTCATCTGAAGTAGAATGTGCGGCCAAACGATAAGTCATCGCTTCAATTAACACGGGACAATTATGCGCTAAGGCTACTTCTCGGGCTTTCTTAGTTGCAGCAAAAACGGCTAGTACATCATTGCCATCAACACGTATAGTTTTCACACCGTAGCCAATGCCACGTGACGCAATACCATCGCCTTTAAATTGCTCTTCAGCAGGTGTAGAAATGGCATAACCATTATTACGACAAAAGAAAATCACTGGACAATTTAATACCGCAGCCATATTTACGCCTGCATGGAAATCACCTTCAGAAGCAGCACCTTCACCAAAATAACAAATAGTAACGGCTGGCTTGCCTGACATTTTTTGTCCGTATGCATAACCCGCAGCTTGCGGTATTTGAGTGCCTAATGGTGAAGAAATGGTCATAAAATTCAATGCTTTATCACCATAATGAATGGGCATTTGGCGGCCCTTGTTAGGGTCTAACTCATTACTGAACATTTGATTCATAAACTGTTCGGTAGTGTAACCACGATAAGCTAATGCGCCCTGCTCTCTATATTGCGACATAATCATGTCGTCTGGAGATAACGCAGCCGCACTAGCCACCGTCGACGCTTCTTCGCCCGTGCACGCCAGATAAAAGCTAATTCTGCCTTGGCGTTGGGCACCGACCATGCGTTCATCCAGTAAACGAATGTACTGCATTGTTGCTGCAATTCTTTTAGCCGTTGCTTGATCAATGTTTGGACTTTGTTGTTTATTAGTTTCGTGTCCATTTTCATCAAGCAATTGTAACATTGGTATTTCTATCAGGCCGTTTTCAATTAAGGAAACGCTGTTTGTTGGTTGTACATCAGAAAGGTGATTTCTGTCTTGCATATTCAACATCCGTTAGATTTTTTATCAAGCTATATACTAGTTAATAGTGGAATCTTGTGTTTTGCTAATTTTTTCGTATTTTGCAAACGACTAATGATAAAAGACCTTGTTTTTCATCTATTTTGAATGAATCATCCTAATTGTTAAAAATTTGCTAAATGTGAGTGAAAAAGTAATGCGACTATAAAATAAATCTTGTAGCTACATATCGGCCCATTCTTTTGGAGGTGATGCGCTTAACACGAAACCGATGGAACATTATGCTATCTACTAAGTCCGGTTTGGTAGAGAGGACTGTAAATAGCAAAAAGCTGAAAGCAGATTTTTTTATTCAGAAATTTTGCCAGGATGGAATTGACAGCTGAGAAAAGGTTAACAGGCATTTATCAAATAAAGTTATAAAACTGTGGTACTCAATTGGGTCTTGCCAGATGAATACCACCAGTGGTTAGTTTGTTTAGTATTAATCGCCTGGATACAGGCGGTCAACATGTCTGCATAGTCCATTCAGTTGATGCTCGAGTTGCAATGCATGATGGAGTGACCGAAAGATATACCGCGACAAAACCTAGTCTGCAAAAATTGTAGTTAGATACGGCAGCGGTTCTGACCTACTTCAGCTATCGTGAATTTCACCGCACCTTTCGCCGTTGTGCAACGAATTGGGACTTTTGAAGTCACTGTGCAAAATCCACAAGGTAACAGAGATACAGCGCTTGTAAGTATAACTGTTAATAACAATGAGGACCTTCGGGCGCATACTCTGCAGGGGGAAGTTACCAATAGTAGCGGTGGTGGTTGAATGGATGGATCAGTGCTTCTACTAATACCCATGCCAGCAATCCGAAGATTAACTAGCTTACAACGTCTTTAATTGTGCTGGTATTCTCTGCGGCGCTATCTTGTAGCGTCAACTCGCATGCAAACACTCGCATTGTCGCCGCTCTTTTTTTGCCTAAATAATATGTTAATATCGTCGAAAATACATAACTGAATCACTATCTTGAGTCAAACAATTAATAAACACGCCTTTTATGCAGAAATGAAATCGCTGTTAACGCTAGCTTGGCCTTTACTTATCGCACAAGTAACTCAAACATTAATGGGCGTGTCAGATACTATCATGGCTGGGCGCTACAGTTATACTGACATGGCAGCTGTAGCAATTGGTTTCAGTATTACTATGCCAGTATTAATGTTTATTCAAGGCGTGGCTTTAGGGCTATCTCCAATCATAAGTCGGCTTCAAGGAAGTAATCAAAAAAGCAAAGTAGCCAATGCATTGCATCAATGCGTTTGGTTGTCATTAATGCTCAGCGTTTTAGCGTTGTTACTTATTTTTATTGTTTCCCCTTTGCTAGCTAATGTTGAAATGGAAGCGGATGTGCGGACTATCACAATTGATTATATTGTTTACATTTTGCTTGCCGCTCCCGGTTTTGCTCTTTATCAAAGTTTACGTAATTGCTGTGAGGGCTTATCAAACACCCGCCCTACTATGATTATCATGTTTGCCGGTTTACTCGTAAATATTCCTGCAAATTATATTTTTATTAACGGTTTATTTGGTTTACCACAAATGGGCGGTGCCGGATGCGGTATCGCGACTTTACTGGTTATATATGTAATGGCATTTGTGACTTTGTTTTATATGATGGTAGCCAAAAAATTAAAACAGTATGAGCTGTTTACCAAGTTTCATTGGCCAAAATTAGACTTACAATTAACTCAGTTAAAAATTGGCTTGCCTATAGCGTTTACTATTGTGTTTGAAGTCACACTATTTGGTGTCGTTGCTTTACTACTTGCCCGTTTTGGTGCGGAAGTTGTCGCATCACATCAAATCGCCCTTAATTTTTCATCATTGATGTTTATGTTACCTATGAGTATCGGTATGGCGGTGGCCATTCGTATTGGTCATTCAATAGGTAGGGAAGATGCGTTAAACGCCAAAATTTCAGTCTATTGCGCATTGGTCTGTTCAATTTTCATTGCACTGTTTACAGCAACAATGACCGTTATTTTGAGTACTGAAATATCGGCTTTGTATACTGAGAATAAAGGGGTAATTATGATGGCGTCTAGTCTTTTGTTTTTTGCTGCTCTATTCCAATTCAGCGATGGTATTCAAGTCGTATCTGCTAATGCGCTTCGCGGATACAAAGATACAAGCGCTATGTTGATTTTGAGTTTTGTATCTTATTGGCTAGTTGGTCTGCCGGTTGGAATTGTGCTTGGCTTAACGGATTGGTTATTTCCTGCAATGGCTGCTAAAGGCTTTTGGATCGGTTTTATTTCTGGCCTGAGTTGCGCTGCGGTATTAATGTTTTGGAGAGTCAGTGTCATTCAAAAGCGTGTAGCCAAGAATGTCAAAGCGTTTGCGTAAACCCAATAAACCAAGGTGGTTTATTAGGTCTGTTTGGATTAGATTAGTCCCTAGGGGTATAAGTTTTAGTAGAGCCTTCAAGCGCTGTGTTCATATCTATCATTTCAGTGTCCGTTAAATGGCGATGCTGACCGGGCTTAATTCCAGTTAAACTTACATGCATAATTCGCTTGCGAGTTAAGCGAGTGACCTCGAATCCTAAATATTCACACATTCGACGAATTTGGCGATTTAAGCCCTGCGTTAGAATAATGTCGAAGCCGAACTTACCGGTCCGTCTCACTTGACAGGGTTTTGTGACTGTGTCCAAGATCGGTATACCAGAGGCCATTTTATGAATAAAATCATCTGAAACAACTCTATTTACAACCACTCTATAATGTTTTTCATGAGCGTTTTCCGCGCGCAAAATTTTATTCACAATATCACCATCGCTGGTTAGCAAGATCAAACCTTCGGACGGTTTATCCAGACGACCTATAGGAAAAATCCTAGTAGGAAAACCAATTGCATCGATGATATTACCTTGAACCTGTCGATCAGTCGTACACGTAATACCTGCTGGTTTATTGTAAGCCAGATAAACACGATCAGTTTTATCTTCAGCAACCGATTCAATCAATTTTCCATTAACCGTTACTCTGTCTTTTACGCTTATTTTGGTTCCTAATTCCGCCGCATTGCCATTGACTTGGACATTGCCTTTTTCAATTAAGGTGTCAGCTTCGCGGCGCGAGCAAAAACCAGAATCACTAATATATTTATTGAGACGTTTTAACATTTGGCTTTCCTGTATTTAGCGCGCAATGATACAAGCTTAACCCGCTATTGTGCAACGTATAGCGGGTAAGTTAGGCCTTTTTCAACAAGGTTTTTATTGATTCGGTTAAACCATCCACTGTTAACGGGTACATTCGACTTTTCATCAACTCCTGCATAATCTGCAGAGACGCATGATAATGCCAATATTGCTTAGGTTGCGGATTTAACCACACAGCATGCTCAAAATGATTTAACAGACGCTCCATCCAAACCGTCCCTGGTTCTTCATTCCAATGTTCAACACTGCCGCCTGGATAAGTAATTTCGTATGGGCCCATGGTAGCGTCACCCACGAATATGACTTTATAGTCAGCACCATATTTATGGATTATTTGATAAATATCCATAGTTTGCTGACCTCTTCTTTGATTGTCTTTCCAAACACCTTCATAAATACAATTATGAAAATAGAAAAACTCAATGTGCTTGAACTCTGTGTGCACGGCTGAAAAGAGTTCTTCGCAACGCTTAATGTGTGCATCCATCGAGCCACCAACATCAAAGAATAACAATAACTTAATAGCGTTGTGACGTTCAGGTGCCATTTTCAAATCTAAGTAACCCGCATTTCTCGCCGTAGAGCTTATTGTATCCTTTATATCTAACTCTTCACTTGCGCCGGTGCGAGCAAACTTACGCAATCGACGAAGTGCCACTTTGATGTTACGCGTACCAATTTCAACGTCACTGGAGAGGTTTTTGAATTGACGCTTATCCCAGACCTTAACGGCTGAAAAATTACGGTTTTTGTCTTGACCTATTCTCACGCCTTCTGGGTTGTGACCATTCGCCCCAAAGGGTGATGTTCCACCTGTACCAATCCATTTGTTGCCACCTTCATGTCTTTTCTCTTGCTCTTTGAGTCTCTCTTGCAATGTTTCCATCAACTTATCAAGACCACCAAGTGCTTCAAGTTTTTTCTTCTCCTCGTCAGTTAAAAACGTCTCCATTTCGGACCGCAACCAATCCTCTGGTATTTCTTTATCAAACAAATCAATCGATTGAACGCCCTTAAAATAGTCGGCAAAGGCTCTATCAAACTTGTCATACTGATTTTCATCTTTAACCAATACAGTGCGCGCTAAAAAATAGAAACCCTCTATATCGGCGTGCACAACGTCGTGATCCAGTGCATTGACCAAATCTAACCACTCGGTAATCGTCGTTTTCAAACGGTATTCGCGTAATTTAAAGAAGAATTCAATTAACATTAACGACGAGCCATAAACATAAGTTTTTCGAATAGGTGAATGTCCTGCTCATTTTTTAATAAAGCGCCATATAGAGGTGGTAGCGCATTCTTTGCATCGTTGTCTTGTAGCACTGATGCTGGAATATCGTCAGCTACTAACAACTTTAACCAATCTATTAATTCTGATGTTGATGGTTTTTTCTTAATACCACTAACATCCCTAATTTGGAAAAATGAGGTGAGCGCTTTTTCAAGTAAGTCTTTCTTAATAGTAGGAAAATGTACATCAAGAATCTGGGTCATCTCTTCTCTTTCTGGAAACTGAATGTAGTGAAAGAAGCAGCGACGAAGAAATGCGTCAGGTAATTCTTTTTCATTATTTGATGTAATTATGACAATTGGACGCTGCTTAGCCACAATTCTTTCTTGAGTTTCATAAACAAAAAATTCCATTTTATCTAATTCAAGTAGGAGATCATTTGGAAATTCAATATCCGCTTTGTCAATTTCATCAATTAACAATACAGGTCGCTGGTCTGCAGTAAACGCTTGCCATAGTTTGCCTTTCACTATGTAATTACCGATATTATGAACGCGATCATCGCCTAATTGAGAATCACGCAACCGTGATACTGCATCATATTCGTAGAGTCCCTGCTGCGCCTTAGTTGTTGACTTGATGTGCCACTGCAATAAATTTGCTCCCAGTGCCGCAGATAACTCTTCGGCCAACATTGTCTTACCCGTGCCCGGCTCACCTTTAATGAGAAGTGGTTTTTCTAACGTAATAGCTGCATTTACTGCTAATTGAAGCTCTTTACTCGCAATATAATTCTTGGTACCGGTAAAACCCATGGGATCCCTCAACTTTTGTTTTTATTGATTAAGTGAAATAACATATAACTAAAAAAGCACTTTGTTTTTTTCAATTTGCGCATACTCTTTATAACTGTAAAAGTTTTACGGCGAACTGAACACTTAAAATTAATAATAGCGACGCGTAACTCTCGGTGATAGTTGTTTTTTAATAACAACCCATAATGAGAAGTAAACTCGCAATGATTGTTTAAAAAAGGACCAATAATGAAGACATTCGACGACCACTCACTCGCAATTGGCCGCACCCCACTCGTCAGACTTAATAGAGTCACTGGTGGTAACGTATACGCAAAAATTGAATCTCGCAACCCCAGTTTTAGTATCAAGTGCCGTATTGGCGCTAACATGATTTGGGATGCTGAAAAGAAAGGTTTGTTAACGGAAGGTAAAGAACTGATTGAAGCGACTAGCGGCAATACAGGTATCGCACTTGCTTTCGTTGCAGCATCACGTGGTTATAAACTAACACTCACAATGCCAAGTAGCATGAGTCTAGAACGCAGAAAACTGTTGAGAGCGTTAGGCGCCAACCTAATACTTACCGATGCGCCTAAAGGCATGAAAGGCGCATTGTCGAAGGTACAAGAAATAATGGATGCAGATCCAGGACGTTATGTCCCATTGAATCAATTTGATAACCCCGCAAATCCTGAAATTCACGAAAAAACGACAGGTCCCGAAATTTGGGAAGATACCGAAGGAAAAGTTGATGCTTTTGTTGCCGGTGTGGGCACAGGTGGCACAATTACCGGTGTAAGCCGTTATATTAAAAATACAGCAGGTAAAGCAATTACTGTTGTAGCGGTTGAACCGACCGACAGCCCTGTTATCACCCAAGCGAAAGCCGGTATGGAATTAACTCCAGGCCCACATAAAATTCAAGGTATTGGCGCAGGCTTCATTCCTGGTAATTTAGATCTCGACCTAATCGATGAAGTGGAGCAAGTAAGCAACGAAGAGACAATGGCAATGGCTAACCGGCTTATGAAAGAAGAAGGTATTTTAGCTGGTATTTCTTCTGGCGCGGCTGTTGTTGCAGCTAAAAGATACGCGGAACGTCCAGAAAATAAGGACAAAATCGTTGTTGTTTTGTTAGCAAGTGGAACAGAACGTTACTTGAGCAGCCCATTATTTTCTGGTGAGTTTTCTGATCTAGAAGAAATCCAATAGCATATCAGGCTTTAGATATGCGCACGATAATCATACAAATCAGCGTATTTGTATGACTCAAATAAAGGGACTTTGCAGTCCCTTTACTTTTTGCCGATAAAGAAACACACTAAGCATACATGGTTTTTATTTTAAAATTGAAATAAGCTAGCAATACTCAACAGGCATATAGGTCTGTAATCTTTAAATTATTACGGCAGTAAAAGTAGATGATAAAAATTTGCAAAGTTATTTTATTATGTTTGGTTACCATAACGGTAACGGCTTGTAACCAACCAGAGAGAGAAATCAACGCTGGTCGTTACGGTATGATGAGTGACGAAACCCCACAATACGCTGCGCTCGTATTCATCATGGTTATTTACGAAGATGAAAATTTGGACAGTGCGCTCAAAATGTCCACCGATAAATTCGCTCGACTACTAAAGTCATATCATACGAATAAAGGCGTTCAACGGCATATATTGAACTTGCGTTTATCTGAAATGACAGTAGAGCCTGTTTCTGGTGGTTTTCAAGATATTACAGAATTCAAAAAACAAGCGACCGTTGTTGTTAAAATTATTGGTACATACAATCACAAAAAGATTACAGAATTGAAAACAATATCTATGGTTAAAGAGTCTGGTGATTTGAAAATATCAGGTGTATTAAATACAGTTCCCTAAAAAAGGAACTGCTTCTTTCATAATTAAGCTACCGCCCCACAGCAACGCCCTCACGTCTTGTGTCTGCGCGACCAATCAATTTACCATCAATTAACTGAATACGGTGCAAACCGCTGTTTAGGTCATGCACGCGC
>JAWUVZ010000017.1:0-18921 GCA_034112105.1 Glaciecola sp.
TCTCCCAATGCCCCCACGCTAGCGGGCGACTCAGGATGCACTAGCACCGCAGCGTCTGGGTGTAAGTGCTTTGCCTTAAGCAGCGCTTGGGCTGAAAACTCATCATGCACAATGCACTCGCCGTTCCACATGATCATATCCGCGCCGGTTTCTTTTTGAATGTAAGCGCCTAGATGTCGGTCTGGGCCCCAAATGATTTTTTTACCCAGGCTGTCAAGGTGTTCAACAATTTCAAGTGCGATGCTTGATGTCACTACCCAATCGGCTCTCGCCTTCACTGCGGCTGAGGTATTTGCGTAAACCACAACGGTGTGATCAGGGTGAGCGTCGCAAAACGCGGAGAATTCTTTAACGGGGCAACCTAAGTCGAGCGAACAGGTCGCTTCGAGCGTTGGCATAATGACCGTTTTTTCGGGGCTTAAAATTTTTGCCGTTTCCCCCATAAACTTTACGCCCGCAACTAACAAGGTTTTTTGCTCAGCATCACGTCCAAAACGCGCCATTTCGAGTGAATCTGAAACACAACCGCCGGTTTCTTCCGCTAGCGCTTGAATAATTGGGTCAGTATAATAATGCGCAATTAATACAACATTTTTTTGCTTAAGGAGTAACCTGATCTCGGACTTAAGTTGCTCGGCGTAGTCCGACGTGATCGGTATAGCCCTGGCTGGAAAAGTATAAGAAATGCGTTCTGATTGTACTGCGTGGGTCATATGCAAAGTGTGTAATTTGTTACGGTCCGAATAGTATAACTCAGTGCGACCAAAAGGTCACAGATTGGTGTTGACAAATTTACAAGTTGGGTTTGTTTATTTGTAAACCTTTAGGGGCGTTTGCATTTTGTGAACATAAAGAAAGAAGTGGTGGGTCGTGCTGGGTTCGAACCAGCGACCAATTGATTAAAAGTCAACTGCTCTACCAGCTGAGCTAACGACCCACTTTCAAAAGACGGTTGTTGCAGATAATTGGTGGGTCGTGCTGGGTTCGAACCAGCGACCAATTGATTAAAAGTCAACTGCTCTACCAGCTGAGCTAACGACCCAATGTGCTTTTCCTGCGTTGCTTATCTACCTCAACGGCGGCATATAATACTGAAATCGAAACTCGGCGCAACCTTTTAATACGATTTATTTAATTTAACGTTAAAACTGCGTGTAAAGTAAACAAAAAGCTCGTAGTTTAAAAACTACAAGCTTTTTAATTGCTCATTTGCCAAACGACTCGGCGTTGAATCAGGGTACTCTGCCACAACTTGTTCGAACAAACGCTTCGCTTTTGTCTTGTTATTGACTGATTTTTCAACCATACCAAGTTTCAAAATCGCATCTGCACGCTTCGGCGAATCAGCAAATTTATTCACTACACTTTCAAATTGTTGTCTCGCACCATCCCAATCTTGCTTATTAAACAATAACTGACCTAACCAATAGTGTGCATTATCGGTGTACGTCGAGCTTGGAAAAGTACTTAAAAAACCTTCGAATGCAGGAATTGCGTCATCGTAATTACGCTCTTTAAGTATCAAATTGACCGCATTCTGGTACGCCTGTTCCTCAGATTGTCCAGCTGGACGAGCAGTTGGAGTGCTTGGTGCAACAACACCTACTGAATTTCCGACTGATGCTGTCTGTTCTGACAAGTTTGAGAAGCGATTTTCTAATTCCAGATAAAGCTCTCGTTGGCGCTCTAATATTTGCTCTAATTGATGATTATGAAGTTCGATAGAACCTCTGATCTCATCGACGTCGCCTTGTAACATGTCAAGTTGCCGCTGAACGCGCTGTTGAGCCTCAACACGACTTTGGTCTTTGCGTTCTAATATCAGCAAGCGAGTGGCTACGTCCGTTGGGTTAGTGATAACCGGGGGCGTGTTTTGCACAATGGCATTTTGATTGATTATGGTTTGTGCCTGATTAGTTTGTTTTGGGTCGTTTAAATCGACAACAGGCGCTTGAGCATAAGCCCAAGCGCCTGTGAAACTAATGAGACCAACTACAATAATTGGTTTAATCATCACTGTTTACTGATAAACCACAATACCACGACGGTTTTGAGCAAATGCATACTCAGATCCGCCTTGAACTGCTGGTTTTTCTTCGCCGTAAGAAACAACTGATACTTGTGAAGAGCTAACGCCCGCGTTCATCAAATATGTTTCTACAGATTTTGCACGACGCTCGCCTAATGCAATGTTGTATTCTGGAGTACCGCGGTTATCACAGTGACCTTCGACTACAATTGACTGACTTGGGTTCTTAACTAGAAATGCAGCGTGCATATCTAATACTGAATGGAAGTCAGATTTAACTGAAGCGCGGTCAAAATCGAAATAAACTACGTTTTGAGCAACAAGCTTAGCTTTTTCGTCTTCTACCATTTCTTTTGCTTTTTGAAGCGCATCTGCTTTAGCTACTTCAACACGTTTAGCCTCAGCATCGGCAGTCGCTTTTGCATCAGCAACTTGCTGTGCAGCAACTTCTGCTTGGCGATTCGCTTCAGCTTCAAGTTCTGCTTCGGTAGGGCCTGACTTACACGCCGCTAGCGTTACTAATGGCACAACAATTAAAAGAGTTTTAAGTGCATTTTTGTTCAACATACTAGATCCTTATTATATTTTAAAATTCATTTTACAGTAAAAACGGCGACCAACTAGGAGATTTAACTTCCCCATCAGCCACTGGTTCTTTAAACGAGAAGCGTCCATCAAGTGAAACCCATGCTAATGCTGGTTTTCCATTCTCTAACACGCTGTATATTATCATACTTCCGTTCGGGGAAATACTAGGCGACTCGTCCAGATAAGTATTCGTCAGCACCAACATGTCACCATTTTTTAAATCTTGCTTAGCTATATGATAATCACCTCTTGTGCGATTTACGATAACTAATTGCGAATTATCAGGGGTTATTGCCCCCCCTAAATTCATCTCACCTTCAAAAGTAAGTCTACTTTTTCGATTAGTTGCTAAATTTACTTGATATATCTGCGGTTTACCACCCCGTTCCGAAGTAAATATCAAGCTTTTTCCATCTGGTGCCCACGACGGCTCTGTGTCAATTGCTCTATTTCGGGTTATTCGCGTTAAATTACGAGTTTGTAAATCCATTATATAAATTTCTGGGTTACCGTCCTTAGACAGCACCATTGCTAGCTTCTTGCCATCAGGAGAAAACTTTGGAGCGCCATTTATACCAGGGAAGTCGGTTAATCTGGTACGACTTGTTGTATAAATATCCTGTAAATAAATTTGTGAGCGTTTATTTTCAAAACTCACATAAGCCAAAGTGTTGCCATCTGGCGACCATGTTGGAGACATTAATGGCTCGGGAGACGACAACAACGTTGTTGGATTAACATTGTCATAGTCCGCTATGACCAAACGAAATGGTTTTGGATTGGTATCACGGTCTAACACTTTGATATAAGCAATGCGTGTCAGGAATGCGCCTCTCTCACCCGTTAACTTTTCATAAACGATATCACTAATAATATGGGCATATTGTCTAAAATCACTTCCATTAATTGTTTTAGTGCGTTTTTCGATAACGTGGTCACGCGTCATGACTAACTTTCCGTTCTCAAGCGTCTTAGCTTGTCCGCCTGTTGCTTGCGCGCGCAAAACGTCAATGAGTTCAAATGTAACTAAAAATTGGTTCAGACCTGTCGATTCGACACTACCTACTAACACCATATCGACACCTCTTTGTGCCCACGCAGCGTAGTTTACTTCAGTATCCGTAGTTGGAAACTGAGGCATCGACGATAATTTCGAGGGATTAAACTTACCGCTGCGTTGCAGGTCTGAGGCAACTACGTCGCTTAAATTTTCTGGCAGAGTTGAATTGCCTGAGTATTTAAAGGGCACGACCCCAATTGGGCGAGCTGACTCTATACCACCTGTAATGATTATTTCATTGGTTGCTGCGCTTAATTGAAAGTTAAAAAATAATAGTGCTGCAGCAGTCACTACTATGTTTAATTTTCTACTGCTAAATTTGAATACCCAAGTTGTCATGAATTTAGATAATCCTCTAGTTGTTATAAGTGGTTTACATAACTGCTTGTTGGCAGTTACAAAAATAGTAGTTAACACTGTTTACCCAAATTAATAAATTAAAAAAATTAAAAAGCGATCGTAAATAGTGCATCTTTTCAGTGGCAACGTAATGCTAGTTAATTTTCATAAACCAACGTCGTATCTCTTAATTTCGCATTAACATCTTTATCACTAGGCATTGGTAACGTTCCCGCTTTCAACGCGGCGGTTCGCAACGCTAAACATAAAGACTCATCGCCAGTCCCGACTGCATCTAAAACTAAACCATTAGATGCAATGCGCAATCTCAGCCGGCAAGACTTACCTACTATACTGCCAGTCTGTATCAAATTTTGTTCAATTCGCGCTTTAATTTTACTATTGGCAATTTGCAATTCAGACAGTATTTGACGTTGCCTACGCTCATTACGATCAGCTTGTTCCAGCTGCATTTGTTGTTGCATTGCTTTGTCTTGGGCTGCGCGTTCCTGTTCTAATTTATCTTGGCGCGCCTTCTCAATTTTTTCTTGTTGCGCTTTCTCTTGCGCTAACCTAGATTTTTCCTGCAATTCACGTTCGTTGCGAACTTGTTCTTCTTTCTGCTTTTTAGCATCGGCTGCTTTTTTACGCTTTGCTTTATCGGCGGTTTCGCGTTCCTTCTTTTTACGTTCTAATGCTCGACGTTTATTCGCAGCATCTTGTTCACGCTTTCTTTTCACTTCAGCTTCAGCTTGTTGTCTCTCACGTTTATTTTGCGCTAGCACGTTACTGTCAATGAAGGTTGCTTCAATAATATTTGGCGCTTGCGTGTCTTTGTTACCTGTCGATAGGTCGACGGGTGTTGCTGAAAACTGAAAGCTCACCAATAGTGACACGACTATAAACACGTGCGCAGCAGCAGAAATCAAAAATGATTTTTGCTGCAAGGTTAGCGACTTTTTCTCTTTCTTATCGCTTGGTTTTGGTTGCTGTTCTACACTCATCAATTACGCTTTATTTGGATCAGTCATCAAGCCTACCGATGGCGCACCGGCATTTTGCAACACCACCATCAACTCAACCACTTTTTCGTAACTTACTTTACCATCGCCATTCACTACAACAGGTATGGTTGGTGTTTGCGCCAGCTTGGCTTGCACTAACGTAGCAACATCAGCGGCTGTCAATTCTTCGTCGGGATTATCGCCTATATTCAAAAAGTACTTTCCGGCAGCATTAATAGAGACAATTAACATGTCGTCTTCTTCAGTCTCAATAGTTTTCGCGTCGGCTTTGGGTAGGTCAACTGTCACGCCCTGAGTTACTGCTGTTGCTGTTGCCATAAAAATGACCAAAAGCACCAACATAACGTCGATGTATGGCACCACATTAATTTCTGATACTGGCTTTCTGCGTTTTCTCACAAACATCTTAGCTCTCCTAATTCAGGTCAATAAAGTAATAAAATTACTGAGACTGTTGATTGGAGGACGCCATATTCTGGCGATTTAATATAGCTGAAAACTCTTCCATAAAGTTACCATAAGCGTTTTCTAATTTTTCAACACTATGACTGAAGCGGTTATATGCCACAACTGCCGGAATTGCAGCAAACAAACCGATAGCAGTTGCAATAAGCGCCTCTGCAATACCAGGTGCAACCATAGCAAGAGTGGCTTGCTTCACTTGACCTAGTGCAATGAAGGAATTCATGATCCCCCAAACCGTACCTAATAAACCAACATACGGTGAAATTGAACCGACGGTAGCCAAAAAAGGCAAGCGAGCTTCAAGCTCGTCAACTTCACGAGACATGGTCACGCGCATTGAACGATAAGTACCGTCCATAATAGCGTCGTTTAACGCACCTGATGTTTTACGCAGGCGCACATACTCTTTAAACCCAGCGCAGAATATAAGAGGCAAACCGGTTAATTGAGCGCGTGCTGAGAGTTCCTGATAAAGTTTGTTTAAGTCGGCACCTGACCAAAACTTATCCTCAAAGATTTTCATTTCCTTTATTGCGGCTCTCAGTACCGCATTTCTTTGGAAGATAAATGCCCATGAAACAACCGACGTGGTTAATAACAACAGCATAATAAATTGCACAACAATACTTGCTTCTAAGAACAAGTTGAGGATAGACATTTCAGACGTCACGTTTTATTTCCCTTAAGATAAAGTCAGGTATCGCTATTGGTTTCATTTTTCCCAAATCAACACAAGCTACTCTGACTTCGGCGCTAACGAGTAGTTCTTTTTCATTACTCATAGCATTATTATTATTATGTGTATTGGTAACATCTTTTACACGATAAGCGTGTTGCCTAAACAACATGCTTGCCTTCTTTAATTCTACTACTTGGCAGCTAATACTCAACATATCATTGAAGACAGCAGCTTTACTATTTTTCATAGTTAGGTCTTTGACGACAAAACCGATGGATTGTTCCAATAAACTTTGTTGTTCGATGCCTAAATTTCTTAACCACTCAGTACGCGCACGCTCCATAAATTTCAAATAATTCGTATGATAGACCAGCCCACCGGCATCAGTGTCTTCATAATATACCCGAATAGGGACAGAAAAAATTTCATTATTTGACAAAAATTCGCTCCTTTTAGGTTAGATTTTATATAGCAAAACATCGACTATCATAAATTAATATAACTAATAGTAAATACGAATATAATTAGAGCTAGGCCACATATAGTACCGAATTTAAAGAAATAAAACACAATACAAATATTGGATTAGAAAAACTAATCTAAAAGGAAAGTTTTTCTAGCTTGATATCTCATCGGATCTGTCTAAAATCAAGCGCACTTAATGAGTTCTTACAACTTCGTTGTGTGACTTTTATGTGTTCCCTGACAACGGTTTTTCTTCCGTCTTACTTGTTGTTTTGCCCATGCATTGCGTGGGCTTTTTTTTGCCTAAAATATTTGATTGCTATCTAATCAATTTTTGGCATGATCAAACCAAAATGTAAATACGCATGTTGCGTTGCAATTCGCCCGCGAGGGGTGCGCTGTAAGAAGCCTTGTTGAATTAAATATGGCTCAATAACGTCTTCTATCGTTTCTTTTTCTTCACCTATGGCCGCTGCGATATTATCTAGCCCTACCGGCCCACCCATAAACTTCTCAATAATGGCTAGTAACAATTTGCGATCCATGAAATCAAAGCCTTTATTATCCACATCAAGCATACTAAGCGCTTTGCCTGCAACATCGGCGTTAATATTACCGTCGGCTTTGATTTCAGCGTAATCTCTCACTCTGCGCAATAATCGGTTAGCTATTCGAGGCGTACCACGTGAGCGTTTAGCCATTTCAAACGCCCCTTCCTTGTCTATGCTTAACTTTAAATAAGAAGCGCTGCGCTGAATAATATCGGTCAAATCAGTTACATTATAAAACTCTAAACGCTGCACAATACCAAAACGGTCTCGTAGCGGAGACGTTAGTGAGCCCGCTCTTGTAGTTGCACCTATCAATGTAAACGGAGGAAGGTCAAGCTTAATACTGCGCGCGGCTGGGCCCTCACCAATCATGATGTCAAGTTGATAGTCTTCCATTGCGGGATACAAAATTTCTTCTACAACAGGGCTTAAACGGTGAATTTCATCGATAAACAATACGTCATTTTCTTCAAGATTCGTAAGCAATGCAGCGAGATCACCGGCTTTTTCAAGCACGGGACCAGAGGTTGTTTTTATATTCACCCCCATTTCGTTCGCAACAATATTTGCCAATGTGGTTTTACCTAAGCCTGGTGGGCCGAATATAAGTAAATGATCAAGGGCATCATTGCGCTTTCTGGCTGCTTGAATGAAAATTTCCATTTGTTCACAAACATGATCTTGACCGGTGTAATCACTGAGCATTTTGGGTCGGATGGCACGGTCGATCACTTCATCTTCCGGATCAGCAATGGCTTGTATTAAGCGATCAGCTTCAATCATAACGATTCCCTGACGTATGGTATTGTTTGAGGATGAAGATTGACGAGGATGCGCGTCATAAAATAGTCGGAATGTAAATTAATCGTCATACGGTTAAACCATCGCCTTGAGGGATTCTCTAATCGCTTGCTCACTTGTCATACCTTCAGTATAAACCTGCTTTATAACTCTCTCAGCTTGAACGGGCTTATAACCCAATGCAAGCAAAGCACTTAAGGCCTCATTTTTAGCATGCGCGTCCCCTCGTAATGAAGGACGTTGAATAGGACTATTGGATGTGGCCAGACCCGAGCCATCAAAATGTGTATCGGTACGTGAGAGTTTTTCTAATTTGTCTTTTAATTCGACCACTAAGCGCTCAGCCGTTTTCTTGCCTACACCGGGAAGCTTAACTAAATTTGAGATATCCTCATGAATAACGCATTGCACAAAGTCTTGCGCCGACATACCGGATAGAATGGTACACGCGAGTTTAGGACCGACACCGTTGGCTTTTATGAGTTCTCGAAACAAAGCGCGTTCTGAGGTATCTGAAAAACCAAAAAGTAATTGTGCATCTTCACGAACAATGAAATGAGTATAAATAGTCGCCACTTCACCTATATTAGGAAGCTGATAGAAACTGGTCATCGGCAATTGAATCTCATAGCCTACACCATTCACATCCACTAAGACATCAGGTGGTATTTTATCGATTAACGTACCTTTAATTCTACCGATCATCGGATTGCTGCCCTGCCTTGTTTATCTTCTTAAGCGACCGCGTACGATCTTCGAAATTTTGCCTGTCGTTTTGCCTGACATTTTAATTAGGCTTTGCGATGTGTGAATATGACATAAAGCAACGGCCAATGCATCAGCCGCGTCGGCCTGTGGTGTTGCGTTTAACTTTAATAAGGTCATTACCATATGCTGAACTTGACTTTTGTCTGCCCCGCCCGTTCCCACTACTGATTGTTTAATTTGGCGTGCTGAATATTCTGCAACCGGCAAGTCGACGTTAGTAGCGGCTACAATTGCGGCCCCACGAGCCTGCCCAAGTTTAAGCGCTGAATCCGGATTTTTTGCCATAAACACTTGTTCAATCGCAAATTCAGTAGGCCCAAACTGGGTAATAATTTCACTAACGCTGTCAAAAATATGCTTCAAACGAATGGAGAGTTCGTCATGAGTTAAGCGAATACATCCGCTGCCTAAATAGCTCACCTTGCCACCGGTTAATTTAATAACGCCGTAACCTGTAATCCTTGAACCTGGGTCTATCCCTAAAATGATGCTCATAAGTTAATCCGGTACAAACTGGGCAATCGCATCTCGGTTGGTTTTTGACCAAACTCTTTGCATTGCTTCTTGTTTGCTTGTCCAATTGAAGTCGGTGTGTTCAGTTAACACTATATGCAGACCCGCCGGTACCTTAACGCTAAATACATACTCATTATTGAATTCGGAACCTGGCGGATATCTATATAACCAAGCTCGGCGAATTTTATATTGATTCATTAGTCGACAATCCACTATTGGATGAGTCGATTTTGGCAACGCAATTCCGGTCTCTTCAGCCAACTCGCGATAGGCTGCGTTTAACGGTATTTCTCCTAGCTCAATAGTGCCCGTTACCGATTGCCAAAAATCAGCGTCATCATCACGCTGCATAATCAGCACCTGATTGTTCTCATCTCTGATCACAACCAACACTGATTCCGGGCGTTTTAGTTGCATGGATTTATTCAGCGTCCTTGTCTGACTTCTTAGTGTCCACTTTAATGACCGTGGCAATTGACAGCTCAGCCAGTTGTGCTGGACTTGCAAAACCGGGTGCATTGGTTAATGGACAAGCTGCTGTTGTCGTTTTAGGAAAAGCCATTACATCACGAATTGAATCTGCTCCGGTCATCAGCATCACCATTCTGTCTAAACCAAAAGCGAGTCCAGCATGCGGTGGTGCACCATAACGCAATGCTTCTAGCAAGAAACCAAACTTTTCGTTTGCTTCTTCATCCGTAATACCCAGTAATTTAAATACTGTCGCTTGCATATCCATGTTATGAATACGAACCGAACCACCACCTAACTCAACGCCGTTAAGCACCATGTCATAAGCATTCGACAAGGCCTCTGCCGGATTCGCTTTTAGTGCTTCAATATTGCTATCACGAGGTGCCGTAAACGGATGATGTAGCGCATATAACTGGCCATCAGCTTCTTCGAACATTGGAAAGTCAACAACCCATAAAGGACGCCACTCACCTTGTAATAAGTCGAAGTCTTCGCCTAATTTCAAACGCAAGGCACCCATTGCATCAGTAGCGACGGTTTTGCTGTCAGCGCCAAACAATAGAATGTCACCCGTTTGTGCCCCCGTTCTTTCAAGTAATGCGCTAATGCTGGCTTCATCGAAAAACTTAAGAATAGGCGATTGCAAACCTTCAAGGCCATTGCTGAGGTCATTAACCTTAAGCCATGCCAAGCCTTTGGCTCCGTAAATACCAACAAACTTACCGTAATCATCAATTTGCTTACGCGATAACGTGGCGCCACCCGGCACTCGGATTGCCGCTACACGACCTTTTACGTCGTTTGCTGGGCCGCTGAATACTTTAAAATCGCTATCTTTTACAATGTCATCTATGTCGACTAATTCAAGTGGGTTACGTAAGTCGGGCTTATCACTACCAAAGCGCTGCATCGCTTCTGCATAGCTCATCGTTGGGAAGTCGCCTAAATCAACATTTAGCAGCTGAGAGAAAAGTGAGCGCATCATCTTTTCTGTGATTGCCATGACATCTTCTGCTTCCAAGAAAGTTGTCTCAATATCTATTTGAGTAAATTCAGGCTGGCGATCAGCTCGTAAATCTTCATCACGGAAGCACTTTACAATTTGATAGTATTTGTCCATACCCGACATCATCAGTAACTGTTTAAACAGCTGTGGTGACTGTGGTAATGCGAAAAACTGACCTTTATGTGTGCGACTTGGTACTAAATAGTCGCGCGCACCTTCTGGTGTCGCTTTTGTCAAAATAGGGGTTTCGATATCGAGGAAACCACCATCTTCAAGGAAACGTCTAACCGCTGCGGTTACTTTGGAGCGGAAAACTAAACGTTGAGTCATCAAAGGACGACGTAAATCTAAGTAGCGATATTTTAAACGCTGCTCCTCTGAGTTATCTTGGTTCCAGTCAAGTGGCAGCGCCGGTGCGCTATTAAAAATTGATAACTCTCTGCCAAGTATTTCAATTTCGCCAGTTTTCATGTCTTTGTTTATTTGCGAATCTGGACGCATACGCACGGAGCCCGTAATTGCCACACAGAATTCATTACGCAAAGTGGAAGCAAGTTCGAAGGTTGCAGCCGTGTCTGGGTCTATAACAACCTGCACAATGCCTTCACGATCTCGTAAATCGATAAAAATCACGCCGCCCAAATCACGTCTTTTATTCACCCAACCATAAAGTGTGACTTCTTTGCTGGCAAAACTTGCATCGATATTTCCACAGTAATCTGTGCGCATAAACTTAATCCCAATAGTGCTACTTTTGTTTTGTATTTTGTAATATTAACGCTGCTTGAATTTTCCTGTTCACTGTTGATAGCTCACAGGAACAGCAAACGCTAATCTGAATTGTGTCAGGCTTCTATATTGAAGCTACTGAAAAAGCGAAATTATAAACTAAACAATGGCGATTCTAAACGACTGAATGAATATATTCGGTAACTAATTAGGGGAATAGGTGAGTTAATCAGTGTTTAGGTCATCAATTGTGCATGGCTAAACAATATGGCCGGTCACAAAACAGACTAATGCGCTCCGCCAATCCCATGTCTTTGTCACGAAAACAGCTCAAGCAGTCATGAATAACCGCTCGATAATCAATTGGGAAAGCAAATCACGTGCTCTACTTCTAAATGAATACCAAACGACTCACCTAGTTTATGGTCATGATGGCTAGGCGCTAAGCACAGCAGCGGTTCGGTATCATTCACAGACAATCGATACAATATGTGAGCACCACGAAATGAGCGCCCTACTACCTTGGCTTTTAAGACGCTTTCGTCCTGATGTCTTAAATCGTCAGGCCTAACTAGCATTTTAGCGGTATCACCCGCTTTAAATGTGCCGTTAACTGTGTACTCTTGTGGAAGAAGAAAACGGCCTAACTGTGTTTCAAGCCAAAGGAGCTTGTCGTCGGTAGGTTCGATTGTACTTCCCGTATCATTTTCATAAGCCACTACTTTGACTGGAATAAAGACGCCTTCGCCTACAAAATCCGCAATAAACTCGGTTGCGGGTTCGTGATACAAATCGTAAGCAGTGCCCCACTGTTGGCATTGTTGTTCGTGCAGGACGCCTATTTTATCAGCCATAGCAAACGCTTCTGTTTGATCATGCGTAATTAATAACGCGGTTATATTTTGTTGCTTAATAATCTGGCGAATTTCACTCGACAGGCGCTCTCTTAAGTCTGGATCCAAACTTGAAAATGGCTCATCCAACAATAACAGATCAGGTTTAGGAGCAATCGCTCTTGCAATAGCAACGCGCTGTTGCTGACCGCCGGAGAGTTCATGTGGGTATTTGCTTTTAACGTCGTTCAGACCAACCAAATCGATAGCTTCTTCAGCGAGTTTATGTGCTTGTGACGTTGATAATTTACTCAAACCATAAGCAACGTTCTTAAGCACGCTCAGGTGTGGAAATAGAGCGAAATCCTGAAATACCACACCAATTCTGCGTTTCGCCACCGGCAGTTGCTGTTTAGCATCACTAACTACGGTGTCATTAATACGAATGCTACCTGCCTGCACAGACTTAAAGCCTGCAATTGCGCGTAGTAGCGTAGTTTTACCACAACCTGAGGGACCCAAAATACAGCCTATTTCACCCTGCTGTAATGAAATTGTCAGATTTTTTAGCACTTTTTGTGTGCCGTAACTTAACGATAGATTAGTTATATCAAGCATTTTTTCGGTCTATTCCATCCAGCGTTCTGGTAAGTATGATAACAGGCAAAATGCCCACTAAAACGATAGTAATTGACGGCAGTGCCGCGTCAATCAGGCGCTCATCTGAGGCTAATTCAAAGGCTTTAACCGCTAAGGTATTAAAATTAAAAGGCCGCAGCACGAGTGTGGCAGGTAGCTCTTTGAGTATGTCGACAAATACAAGTAATCCAGCACTCAAGATACTCGCCTTTAATAATGGGATATGTATTCTGAACAGGCGCTGTAATGACGAATCACCCAATACTTTTGAGGCTTCATCCATACTGGGCCTGATACGTTGAATACCTGCCTCAGTGTTGTTTAAGGCAACACTCATAAAACGAACCGCATACGCAAAGATGAGAGCGAACACGGTACCTGAGAACACTAAGCCGGGCTGAAAATCAAACCACGTATTGGTAAATACATTGAGTTTTATATCTAACCACCCAAGAGGCACTACCACGCCAATGGCAATGACGGTCCCCGGTAGAGCATATCCCAGGGACACTAACTGAATAAATCCGCTGACTGTTTTAGAAGGATGTAGTCGCTTTGCATAACTAAATAACAATGCCATGAAAACAATAACCACAGCCCCAATGCTAGCCAACATCGCCGAATTTATAGCGTATTCGGGGTAATCAGCCAGATTTGATAAATCTGAAAAACGTAATGCCCAAGTCGCTAATTGTGCAAATGGAATAATAAAACCCAATGCCACAGGTAGGCTACAAAGCAAAAATATGAGTACGCCATTGAACCCTTTCACTTGTTTGGCCTGCGCTGGTTTACCTTGCCTAGATGAATAGTTTTGCGAGTCTCGTCTACTCATTCTTTCTATCATTATCAGAATGAAAACAAACAAACACAGGAAACCTGAAAGCTGAGACGCAGCCTTGATATCGCCCATACCAAACCAAGTCCGGTAGATACCTGTAGTGAAAGTACTAACACCAAAATACTCAACAGTACCGAAGTCGGCTAGTGCTTCCATCATAGCTAAAGCAGCCCCCGTCATAATTGCAGGGCGAGCGAGAGGTAGTGCGACTTTAAAGAAGTGTTTGAGGGGGGAAACCCCAGCAAGTTGACTTACTTCGCGGTATTTTTGCGACTGTTCAGAAAAAGCCGTTCTAGCAAGTATATAGACGTATGGGTAAAGCACTAAGGACATTAGTATAATTGCACCCGACAACGATCTCACTTCTGGAAACCAGTAGTCTTGTGCGGTTAAATCGAATGTATCGCGAATGAGGGTTTGTATAGGCCCAGCAAAATCGAGTAAGCCAGTGTAAGTATAAGCAATTATATATGCTGGCATGGCGAGTGGCAGTAATACCATCCACTGAATTAAGCGACGCCCGTAAAAATGGTAATTAACAATTAACCAAGCTAGGTACGTACCTAATATTGTTGCGCCGAAGCCAACACCAAAAGCAAGAATTACGCTGTTACTTATATATTTCGGAAGAACCGTGGCAGAAAGATGCTGCCAAATGGCATTATCCCAATAGAAAAAACTGAAAAGTATAACAAAAATCGGCAAACCTAATAAAAGACCTGCCAAAACTGAATATACTGTAAAGGCAGACCCTTTAAATGCCGATTTTATCAAACGATTAACGCCAACCCGCACTATCCATCAACATAAGCGCTTCTGCATTGGTCTCGCCCACTTTTGATAATGATACCTCTTGGGCTTTGAATGTGCCCATATCTTGCAGAGTCTGGCTCCATTTTATGCCTTTTTTGATCGGATATTCATGATTTGTCTCGGCGTACCAAATCTGGGCCTCATCCGTTAACATGAAAGCGATAAGTGTTTTAGCAGAGTCTACATTTTTAGCATATTTGGCAATACTTGCGCCTGAGATATTAACGTGTGTACCAATAGTTTCCTCGTCTGGCCAAAATACGGCTATCTGCAGAGCCGTTTGTCGAGTGCCCTCGTCTTTAGCATTTAGCATACCCGCTAAGTAATAAGTGTTGGCAATAGCAAGGTCACACTCACCGGCAACAACCGCTTTTATTTGGTCACGATCGCCGCCCTTTGGCGTTCGCGCAAAATTAGCAACAAGGCCTTTCGCCCACGCCAAGGTTTGCGCCTCACCCTGAGTTTGAATCATGCCTGAAATCATAGATTGATTATAAATATTATTGGATGACCGGATACAAATCCGGTTTTTCCATTCTTTCTTAGTTAATGCCTGCATGGTTGATAATGACGCAGGGTCAACGCGGCCTTTGGCATACATAATTGGGCGCGCACGCAATGTGAGTGCAGTCCAATGCAAGTCATCATCACGCAAATAGGCAGGTACATTTTTTAGAATGCTTTCATCAGCGTTGGCTTGAGTGACGCCGAGTTGCTTTGCTCTTACCAAACGACCAACATCCGTCGTTATAAGAACGTCAGCAGGACTAAACTGGCCTTCCGATTTCATTCTTGAAATTAATGCATCAGCATCGCCCGTAATCAAATTCACTTTGATGCCAGTTTGTTTACTGAAATCATCTAAAATAGGTTTAATCAACGCTTCTTTGCGCGCAGAATACACATTGACTTCGGCACTGACACTGTGTGCAGAGAAAATGACTAATGAGAATAAAACCAACAAACGAGAAATAATTAAGGCCACTTTTTCCCTTTCCTTTAAACTTTATGAATGAAGTAAATACATGTTAGTTGATAATAGTTCTCAATTGCAACTAGGGATCACAAAAATAGCGTTAATTAGCCAAAATAGCTTTGATTAGATCCATAGGATATACTCATACTACTTAATTGGGATGAATATATGCTTTTTATCGAATGAATGATTCAAGATTAGTTTATTCGACCGATACAGGTAGAATAAAAGATAAAACCGTTAGTTTACAAAACGCACCAAAGAGTGATGGGATTGTAAGAATACGAAAAGAAACTAAAGGCCGCAAAGGCAAAGGAATGAGTATTATCGATGGCCTTCAAATGAGCGAAGTTGATCTCAAAAAATTATGCACAGAGCTAAAAAAACAATGTGGTTGCGGTGGCGCGGTGAAAGGATTTAGCATCGAGATCCAGGGCGATGTGCGCGATAAACTTAAACAAATTTTAGAAACGAAAGGAAAGCGCGTCAAGTTAGCAGGCGGCTGAATTTTGAGAGATAACTAAGTAATGCATAAACTTTCCATATCTGATCTGCACATATTATTAGTCGAACCGTCTGATACCCAGAGCAAGATCATTAAAGCAATGCTTCTCGCAGAAAACGTGCAAACAGTTGATGTTGTGCAAAACGTCGCACAAGCCCAAGCTTCGTTGAAAGCGCATGGTGCAGATATGGTGGTAAGTACGATGTACTTGTCAGACGGGAGTGGTTTAGATATTTTAAAGTTTATTAAGGACGATGACGCTAATGCATCGATGCCATTTATGCTAGTGAGCAGCGAAAATAGCATCAACAAACTTGACGAATTTAAACAAGCGGGTGTCGCTGCTATTCTTCCAAAGCCGTTTGAACAGATTCAATTATCCCGTGGCCTAAACGCGAGTTTACAACTGATCAATATCGAAGAAATTAATTTAAACTATTTTGATGCACATGATGTGCGCGTGCTTGTGGTTGATGACAGCCGCTTAGCCCGAAATCATATTCGCAGGGTATTAGAGGGGATGGGTTTAACAAGGCTCATGGAAGCAGAAAACGGCGCGCATGCACTCACTATGTTAAAAGATAACGAATTCGATTTAGTTATTACTGATTACAATATGCCTGAAATGGACGGTCGAGAGCTTTCTGAGTTTATTAGATTCAATCCATCGACAACTCATATTCCGATTATCATGGTCACGTCTGAGTCATCATCTAGCCCGAAAATGGCGAATATACAACAAACTGGTGTAAACGCGCTATGCGATAAACCGTTCGAATCCGATGAAGTAAAAGCAATGTTAGTAAGATTATTGGATTCTGACATATAAAGTAGGATATTTAATGCCCGAAATGTGGATATTAAGGCAATTTCTTCTTTTATCCATTGACAGTGCGCGGCCACTTACTTACATTCCATGACGGTGTGAGTATTAGCAACTCTCTACATGAACCAAACTACTTGAACCAAATAGCTTTCGTGAGCAAACATTTGGCATTAACCGTTTACTCGAAGGAACTGAAGTGCCCAAACAAGAACTCGAAGAAATACGCAAAAAGATTACATCACTTGATTCAGATTTACTTTCTCTATTAGCCACTCGTCAAGGGCTAACCAATCAAGTTGCAGAAACAAAAGTCAAAAACCAAATTCCGGTGCGTGATCAGGCAAGAGAAGAGCAACTGCTTATTCGCCTAATCAAACAAGGTCAAAGTGAAGGCTTAGACCCTCATTACGTGACCAAGTTATTTCATGTCATTATTGAAGATTCAGTACTAAACCAGCAAGCAATGTTAGCGCGTTGGGCCAATCCCGGTAGCGAGAAACCACTTAATCGGGTGGCATTTTTAGGTGATAAAGGCTCTTACAGTTACCTCGCTACACAAAAGTATTTTTCAAGACGCCCAGGAGATTTGCTAGAAATAGGCTGTCAAAGCTTTGCTGAAATTATCCATAAAGTGGAATCAGGTGAAGCTGACTATGCCGTTCTGCCTATTGAGAATACATCGTCTGGCAGTATTAATGAGGTTTACGACCAATTACAACATACGCGTTTAAGCATTGTTGGCGAACTTACTCACCCAATTAAGCATGCCCTTTTGGTTTCAGAAGGTGTTGAAATAAATAAAATCAAAACACTTTATGCACACCCACAAGTATTTGCTCAATGCAGTCATTTTTTAGCTGAATTAGGCAATATAGAAGTGAAGCATTGCGACAGCACTTCTGCCGCAATGATTATCGTGAATGAATTACGTTCAGGTGAAGTTGCTGCAATTGGCAGCGAGGCTGGCGGCAGTTTGTATGGTTTGAAAGCAATCAAATCAAACTTAGCTAATCAGAAAGAAAACCACAGTCGATTTATTGTAGTGGCCAGTGATTCAGTGACAGTTCCTTTGCAAGTTCCAGCAAAAACAACATTAATTATGTCGACAGTTCAACAACCCGGTGCCTTAGTTGAGGCTTTACTTGTGTTGAAAGAAAACAAAATCAACATGACTAAGCTAGAATCTCGACCTATTACAGGTAATCCATGGGAAGAAATGTTTTACTTAGATGTTGAAGGTAATATCACTGATGGACCCATGCAAAATGCAATGGAAGCTCTGCGTGGAATGACTCGCTACTTTAAAGTGTTAGGTTGTTATCCGGTTGAGGAAGTCAGCCCAACTAAAGTCGCTGCCGTAAACGCACTAATGGAATAGCCTTTTGGCTATTGCCACTTCATGTCACCCGCGGCGAGGATTAAGCCGGTAGAGGCAGACTTACCTTAGGTATCGGCTAACTATTTTTTTGCTGCATGTGCAAATTAAAGATAACGTAAATACAGTTCATGACGTTACTAGGTCAGCACATGTTTATAATTAGTCAACTCACAAGGGCCGCAAAGGTCAAGGTAGCTTGGATGTCAAAAGTAGAGTTTAACTCCACCATAACGTGTCCACATTGTCAGCATAGTCAGGCAGAGATAATGCCTACTGACGCCTGCCAATTTTTTTACCGATGCGCCTCATGTAAGGATTTGATTAAACCCCTTAGCGGTGATTGCTGTGTTTACTGCTCATATGGCACAGTGAAATGTCCGCCGATTCAAGAGGGCAATGCATGTTGCGACGGCTAACTGTTATTAGTGCGCGGGCTTTAGGCTCACTTTAGATAAGATTAAGGCAAGCTCCGCTAATAATGGGGAAATTAAGTTTACTACTGCGGTAAGCTTCATGCTGAGGTAAATCTAATACTTGTGGAGGTCTAACGCTAGCGTAACTAACTGACAGTCAATTAAGTTTTCCTCAACAATTGACTATCGTCAGCCTTGAGTA
>JAWUVZ010000018.1:0-22421 GCA_034112105.1 Glaciecola sp.
ACCTGGCTCTAGGGATGCAATAGGCATAATATTTTGCAACTGACGGTCAACAATAAACTGATCAATTTTGCCATCACTATCGCAAGTAATATCGACTAAAGAACAGTTAATATCCGGGCTTTTATCCATTCCAGTTAACGGCACAACAGGCAGTAACTGGTCGATAGCCCATGTATCAGCGGCTGATTGGAAAATTGAAAAATTACATAAGTATTGCGATGACAAAGAAAAATCTAAATGCTGAAGGCCTTCTGGTACAAATTCCACATCACGATAAAGCACTTGCAAGCGACGCATTATCTGCCAATACAAGGTTTCTATTTTGCCAAGTTCTTCCAAAGATACAACACGTAACTTAAAAGCACTAACAGCTTGTTCTTTCCATTCACACGCATCGTTATAGACTTCTTGAAGGTTTTGATCAGCAGTCAAAAAGTGCAGCAATTCACGCATATTCTTTAATATTACATGTTCGCCCTCAGTCATTGAGGTATCTAACACTGCGCCATCGGCTTTAATTTCACCGACAATTTCAGTAACAACGCAACTATGATGAGCCGTGATTGCGCGACCACTCTCAGTGACCAAATTAGGGTGTGGAACACCTTCAAGATCACAGACTTCTTTCATGCCGTAAACAACATCAGCAACGTATTCGTTCAGACTGTAATTACGCGATGAATCGTTCGTTGATTTACTACCATCATAATCGATACCCAAACCACCCCCGACGTCGACATACTCGAGAGCGAAACCCATTTTATGCAGTTCAGTGTAAATACGAGCACTTTCGTTCACTGCGTCTTTAATTGCGCGGATATCAGTTAACTGACTACCGATATGAAAATGCAATAGTTTAAGTGTGTGACCCATACCTTCTTTTTCAAGGAGCTTTGCGGCGTTGATGATCTCAGGGATAGTAAGTCCAAACTTAGCTCTATCACCACTCGAGCCTTGCCACTTACCTTTGCCTAACGCTGACATTTTGGAGCGCAAACCAATGATAGGTTCAATATTCAATTCTTTTGATATTCTAATTAATAGGTGTAGCTCAGAGAATTTTTCGATAACCACAACCACTTTTCGGCCTAACTTTCTGCCTAATAAAGATAGTCGAATGAATTCTTCATCTTTATAACCATTTAAGATGGTTAGTGAATTTGCATTAGTATTGTATGCAAGTACTGCTAATAATTCAGACTTGGAACCTGCTTCAAGACCGTAATCATAGGGTGCACCAGCGTCAACAATTTCTTCAACCACTTCACGCGTTTGGTTAACTTTAATTGGATAAACACCGTTATATTTGCCTTGATATTTAGCATCGGCTATAACTTGATTGAAGCACTCATTGATACCCACAACCTGCGAACGCAAAATGTCGTGAAACCGGATAACCACAGGAAACTGTATGCCTTCTAGAGTAATTTCATCTATCACCGACTTAAAGTCGATCTTTATATTTGCATTTTTAGGATCAGGAGAAACTTGGATATTGCCATTTTCACCTATCTTAAAGTAGCCGCCACCCCAGCTAGATACGCCGTAAATGCGCTCAGCGTCTTCAATAGACCATTCAACATTACTTGTTGTCATAACAGCGTCACCCCATCAAAATCACAATAAATACAAAGAAATCCATATCCCCAAAACAGATAGGTGTCGTATTATAATGAAGTTTAGCTGTGTTACTAATTTTTTTATGTTTTTTTGTTTGTGATATGTAAAGATTTAAATGTAAATTAATTGTAATAAACATGCTATGTTTATAAGGCAAAATTAAAAGCATCGACTTGCTAGGGCATCTAGGTAATTTTTTGTTGTCATTACCTAACTTAGCAAAGCCAATTTGAACTGAGTATTAGCATGGGCAACGCATTGGATAGAGAAGAAAGCCTGGGGGGAACTAACTATAGAGTATTAGTTATTGACGACAGCGAGATAGAATTAAAGGTTTATCTTAATGCCCTTGGCAAAGAGTTTGATGTCTCATTTTCAGCAGATGCTCGCACCGCTTGGGAATTACTGCACAGTGCACCGCTTCCTGACGCCATTATCCTCGATATCATGATGCCCAACGAAGACGGTTTGCAACTTTGTAACCGAATTAAAGAAACTCAATTCATTCAAGATGTTCCTATCATCTTTGTTTCGTCGTTGACGGAGCCATCAGTAAAAGCACGAGCCTTTGAACTTGGTGGCGCTGACTTCATAACGAAACCGCCTGTGATGACCGAACTTATTGCTCGTCTTCGCTGGCATATCGCCCTGTATCGTAAAACTAAAAAATTAGAATCACTGATTTTTATCGATCCGCTGACCCATTTACCCAACGCAGCAAGATTTCAAGAAGTACTAGGAATTGAATGGGCTCGCAGTGCAAGATATTGGCATCATTTAACGCTGTTAACGATACGCATAGACAATCTCGATACCATCCGCAAGGTGGCGGGTGAGGACAAATATTTTGCCACAATAGCAGCAGTTGCCGGTAGCTTAGCATGTGCAGGAAATCGTCCCGGTGATTTGGTTGCAACGTTAAGTAACGACACATTTGTTGTATTGCTCTCAGACTGTGGCAACGAGGGCGCAACACATAAGGCTAATCAAATAATGACCCAGTTCGACAATGGTGAACTAGCCCTTACTGGAAATCGCTTACGATGTACTATTAGTTATGCCATTGCAGCTCCTGCTGGTGGCGGTTCACCTGAAGCGCTTTTGCAAGCGGTCAATAACCTAATGCTTGAATCGCAACAAAAAGGCATAGGCAGAATTTACGCCGTTAATGGGATTATCGGTGTGACCGAATAAGCTCATCACAATGAATTATTTTTTAATCATATTGAAGAGCAAGTTTTGCATAAAGGTAAAGGGTTTACTTTAAAGCTTTCCCAAGTTGACGTCATAGCGTCAAAAATTTGCAGTTTATTGACTGATTGTTCACCAAATTGAGTCAATATTTTAATTACTTCATTGGCCTGTGATGCACCAACAATACCGACCACTGGGGACATCACTCCAGACTCAACACAACTCAAATTTTGCTCTCCAAAAAAATGGCTAACACAACGGTAACAGGCGGTTTTAAGAGCAGGAATAGCACAAAATATCTGTCCCTCCATTCTGATAGCAGCACCTGAAACAAGCGGGATACCTTTGCGATAACAGACGTCGTTCAGTAAATTCCTAGTCTCAAGGTTGTCACTGCAATCTAAAATCAGATCATGTTGAAGCGCAAGTGTGTCAAGCTCATCTGAGCCCAGCCTTTTATCTATGGTTTGGACATCAACAAAGTGATTGATACTGTTCAGTGTTCGGCGAGCAGATTCAACCTTTTTATCACCTATGCTGTTTTCAAAATGTAGAATTTGACGTTGCAAGTTAGTTGTTTCTACAATGTCGTCATCTACAATTGTTATTTTACCAATACCCGCGGCAACAAGATATTGTGATGCTGAGCACCCCAACCCACCCACACCTATCATTAAGACACTACTATTTATCAGGATTTCTTGTTTATCTAAGTCAAAACCCATAAGTAAAATTTGGCGGCTATAGCGCAAAGCTTGTTTCGTCGTCAGTGTTTTGTTTATCATTTAATTATCTATTCTTATGCTCAGAACCACTCAATAATATATTTAGATTCAAAATATGGCTAAGCGATTAAGCTTGTAAACGGCAATATTTGTACCGATTCATCCTCTGCTACATTTCCTCTTTGATTTTCTAGCACCACATAGCAGTTGCTTTGTCTAAAGCACGATAGTACGCCCGAACTTTGTGAACCGGTGGTTGCGACACATATTTTGCCTTGATCATTTACAAAGTAATTTGCCCTTTGATAATCAGTTCGTCCAGGCCGCTTTTTAAACGATGTTGCCGCTATTGCTGGCAAAAATTGTGGCGTTGGTACCTTACATCCGGCCAAATAACGTAAAGCAGGAGCGGCTATTTGATCAAACGTAACAGCAGAGGATACAGGATTGCCAGGCAGTCCAAAAAAAATACTATCTGAGAGCCGGCCAAAGGCAAGTGGTTTACCCGGTTTAATGGCTAGTTTCCAGAAATCTATAGTGCCATACTCTTCTAGTATTTCGCGGGTATAGTCTGCTTCACCAACCGACACACCGCCGCTTGTTACAATGCAATCAGCGTGTTTGTTCGCATATTCAAATGCAGCTCTAATCTTTTCCTTATCGTCAACGATAATGCCTAAATCCATTACCTCTGCACCTAACCTTGATAACATTGCCACCAGCATTGGGCGGTTTGTATCAAATATTCTGTCGTCCCTAGGCGGACTGCCGACAGCTAAGAGTTCGTCTCCGGTCGAAAAAACGGCGACTTTCAATTGGCGGTAAACAGGAATACTAGCGATACCCAAAGAGGCTAATAGACCAATATCGATAGGCGATATTCTGGCACCAACATGCAGAACAGTCGCACCTTTTTGAATATCGTCACCGGCTGGACGAATTGCATCACCTTGGCTTGCTTCAATAAACGTAATTTGATCTGCGTTTGCCGTTGCATTCTCTTGCATCACGACGGTGTCTGCACCCTCTGGGATTTGGGCTCCAGTCATAATCCGAACACATTGACCAAGCTGCATTACACCTTCAAAACTAGTGCCAGCAAAGCTTTTACCCACTTGAGTTAATGTTTTAGTTGTCAAAAAGTCTGTATATCTCAGCGCATATCCATCCATTGCTGAATTGTCGTATGCTGGAACATTAATTGGGGAGATAATGTCTTGCGCAATGACTCGGTCTAAGGCTTCATTGATATCACAATTTGTCACTTCAGAAAAAGGGCTTATGGTATCCATAATCAATTGCATGGCTTGCTCAATTGGCATCAGGCCAGGGGAGTCACAAGTATCCTTCATTATTTATTCTCCATTTTACTAATTAACCACTCGCAAAGAGCCTCGGCGTAAAGAGCCTCGGCGCAAAGGGCTTCGGCATTTAAAGATGATAAGATTCTCTTCATAATACGTTTCACTTTAATTTTACGTTACCCCACTTTGTTCACTACCTCAATGTCTAAACTCGGGTAAATCTCGATTTTACTAAAGGTTACTTTTTAGTAATGCTTTATTCGCTATTCGATTAGTCTAAAGCGCGCCCAGCATTGCGAGTATAAAGCCAGGAATTGCAATTAATTTTGGTACTTCATCAGCTACCAGCCAGACAATGAGCGCCTTACGGCCGGCACAATAAACATAATCGAAACTACCTTGGCAATCGACCCTTGCCTGACCATACTAAACATTAATAATATGCCTACAATTGAATTACCTAAGACTAAAAAGGCTATCGCTCCCCAAAAAGGTAATGTACTTTCAAAAACAAGTCCTGCAAATGCAATAGAGATAGCCGATGCTGTGCGAGCATATATAACCGGCACTCCACACAATTAAGAATATAAGCGACGCAGATCTGCAAGTCGAACTGGTTGCGATGGTTCGCAAAGAAATAGGCGCGGTAGCATGTTTAAATACTTATTGTGGGGCGTTTACCAAAACCAGATCAGGCAAAATACTGCGCAAACTGCTGCGTCAAATAGCTGAGAATGAAGAGTTTGTGGTTCCTTCAACTATCGATGACCCAGCAAGTATTGATGAACCAAGACATCCGCTACCTTCATTTACACCTATCGCCATATGTCACCTTGCTTGATACACATGCCTTAATCTATTAAATTAACAGTGTATTACTCATATCATTTGAGTTGAGCTAAAGCGAGCTTAGAGACATGAGTGAGCTGAGGACCATTTTCTGCTAAATATTGCGTCATTTTATTTCGCATTGACGGAGCCCAAAATTTTTGAAGATGATTAGCAACGATTTTTGCTGTCTCTTCGTCAGTTTTTTTGTAATTATTATTATTAGCAATTTGGTTGAGCATGCTAACCAGATTTTTAATTTGAGTATCGCTCATAACTTGATAAATCCTATTTATTTGTTCAATCTAGTATACAAAGTATGTCGACCAGGGCGCGCAAAACCAATTAAGTTTAGCTTCGCTTGGGTTGCCAAATTAATTGCCAATGCGGTAGGAGCTGATACTGCGACTAATGTGGCTATATTTATACTCGTTACTTTTTGGACCATTTCATAACTTGCTCTGCTCGAAATCAAAACGAAGCCGTTATCAGTATTTGTTTTATGCAGTGCTAAAGCACCAATTAGCTTGTCTAGGGCGTTGTGTCGACCAACATCCTCACGCAATAGCATAATGTCCCCAACACCATCGCACCAAGCTGCACCATGAACCGCACCCGTTAAGGATTGCAGTTTTTGATGTTCACTTAACTGAGATAAAGCATGCTCAATGAATAAAGAAGAAGGTAACGCGCGTGGGGTTACACTCTTAATTGGCCGGATGGCTTGTTCCAGTGATTCACTGCCACATAAACCACAGCCTGTGCGACCGGTAAGATTTCGTCTTAATGATTTTAAAGACATCATGCGTTGAGAGCTAATTTCAACGCGTACTTCTATGCCTTTGTCGCTTGGGACAAGCTCAATATCATACATTTCAGACGCATTATTAATTATCCCCTCTGACAAACTAAAACCTAAGGCAAATTCTTGCAAATTTACTGGTGAGGCCATCATAACCGCGTGAGAAATACCATTATAAATCATCGCAATAGCGACTTCCTCAGCGATATTATCATGCTGCTCTCGGCCCTTGTCAGTGCTTTGCTCCCAATAGAGAACTGGCAGTGATTGAAAGCTTGCCTGCAATTTTGGTTCGTCGTCCAGATTCAGGGTCAAACTTATCTTCCTATGCTCGCCTTTGGTTTTTTAGGAGAGCGTTTAAAGTGCTCTTTTTGTTGTTCACTGAACTTTTTATAACGTATCTGCCAATCTGATGGCGATGTTACTTTTTCGACCTGTACAGCGGTTACCTTATATTCTGGACAATTGGTCGCCCAATCAGAGCTATCTGTAGTAATAACGTTCGCACCACTAATAGGATGATGAAAGGTTGTAAATACAACACCACTTTGCATACGCTCGCTGACTTTCGCCTTGAGCACCGTATCACCAGCGCGGCTCGTAATACCTAACCAATCACCATCATTAATGCCCCTTTCATCAGCATCATTAGGATGTATTTCAAGCACATCTTCTTTGTGCCAGGTATGATTAGCCGTTCGTCGTGTTTGCGCGCCTACATTATATTGGCTGAGTATTCGCCCTGTTGTCAATAATAACGGAAACCTCTTATTGGCATGATCTTCACTAGCAAGATACGGAGTAATCGCAAAACGACCATTACCAATTGGAAAGCTTTCCACATGCATGATAGGTGAGCCATCAGGAAATTCTTCGTTACAAGGCCACTGAATACTGCCCTGTTCTTCTAACTTTTTATAACTTACCTGACTAAAGGAAGGAACTAGTGATGCTATCTCGTCCATTATTTCAGACGGATGCCCGTAATTCATAGGGTAACCCAAAGCATTTGATAACTTTTGGGTCACTTCCCAGTCTGCGTATTTAGCCAATGGCTTCATTACTTTACGAACCCGATTTATGCGTCTTTCGGCATTGGTAAATGTGCCATCTTTTTCGAGAAATGAAGAGCCTGGTAAAAATACATGTGCGTATAACGCAGTCTCATTTAAGAAAATGTCTTGCACTATTAAACACTCTAGTGATGACAACGCAGCTTGCACATGTTGTGTGTTGGGGTCTGACTGTAAGATGTCCTCTCCTTGCACATACATGGCTTTGAATGTTCCTTCAATCGCCGCATCAAACATGTTTGGAATACGCAAACCAGGTTCATTATCTAGGGTAACGCCCCAAGTTTTTTCAAATTTCCCGCGAAGCAAGTCGTCGCTTACATGCTGATAACCCGGAAGCTCCTGTGGGAATGAACCCATATCACACGAACCTTGTACATTATTTTGTCCGCGTAACGGGTTGATACCCACGCCCTCACGACCTATATTTCCGGTAGCCAGCGCTAAGTTGGCTATACCCATTACCATGGTAGAACCTTGGCTATGCTCAGTAACACCTAAGCCATAATAAATCGCACCATTTTTTGCCTTGGCAAAAGCACGAGCTGCAATGCGGATTTGTTGAGCACTAACAGTGGTAATACTTTCCATCGCTTCGGGTGAGTTGACTTTATCAAGAATAAATTCACGCCATGCGTTATATTCATCGGTACGCTTTTCAATGAAATTTTTATCTTCAAGGCCTTCGCTAATCACGACATGCGCTATCGCATTTATCATAGCAACGTTAGTACCCGGTTTTAACGGAAGATGATGGTTAGCACTAATGTGAGCTGTATTAAGTAGATCAATCGTTCTTGGATCGACCACAATTAATTCTGCTCCCTGACGCAAACGTTTACGCAACATTGATGCAAATACGGGATGTGCGTCAGTAGGAGTTGCTCCGATAACCATAATCACATCGGATTGCATTACCGACTCGAAGGTTTGGGTTCCAGCAGACTCACCGATTGTTGCTTTTAATCCATAACCTGTAGGCGAATGACAAACGCGAGCAAAGGTATCGGTATTATTATTACCAAAAGCAGCGAGTACCAATTTTTGATCATGATAGGTTGATTCATTGGTACAACGAGATGAGGTTATTCCGCCAACACTTTCACGACCATATTTAGCCTGAATGTTTTTAATTTTGTTGGCTGAAAATGCTAACGCTTCATCCCAACTAACTACTCTCCATTCTTAATCAATGCTGTCGCGCAGCATCGGTTCAGTCACGCGATCTTTATGAGTGTCATAACCAAAAGCAAAGCGTCCTTTAACACATGAGTGGACTTGGTTGGCCTTGCCACCCTTGTAGGGCACCATGCGTATAACTTCTTCGCCTTTCATTTCAGCTTTGAATGAACAACCCACGCCACAATATGCACAGGTAGTGATGATGCTGTGTTCTGGCTGCCCTTTTTCGATCACTGATTTTTCCATCAGTGTTGCTGTGGGGCATGCCTGTACACAGGCGCCACAAGATACACAATCAGAAGACATGAAATTCTCATCGCTAGTTCCTGCGCTGACCTTAGATGCAAAACCACGACCTTCAATAGTTAAGGCAAAGGTACCTTGGACTTCTTCACATGCTCTAACGCATCGGGAGCAGGTTATACATTTGCTCGGTTCGAAAGTAAAATAAGGGTTTGAGTCATCAATTTTGGCATCAAGGTGATTATCGCCATCAAAGCCATAACGTACTTCACGTAAACCTACAGCACCGGCCACGTCTTGTAATTCACAATCACCATTACTTGAACAAGTTAAGCAGTCAAGTGGATGATCAGATATATACAGTTCCATGATATTGCGGCGTAATTTAGCAATGTCATTATTTTGTGTAGTCACCACCATACCTTCTTTAACTGGGGTGGTACATGAAGCTGGATAACCGCGCATTCCGGTAATTTGTACAGCGCACAAACGACAGGATCCAAACGCTTTTAGATTATCACTTGCACATAATTTCGGAATATTAATGTCAGCCATGGCAGCGGCCCGGAGCACTGAAGTACCTTCAGCAACAGTCAGCGTTACGCCATCTATTTCTATGCATACTGTCTCTGTAGATTTGCTGGCAGGGGTTCCATAATCTTTATTCACATCAAACTTTGGCTGATCTGAAGTGCCTTCGGTTGCGGGATTATAATAATTAACCATGGTTAGTCTCCTCTAATACGGCGTTGCTAGAAGGTAAATGAAAATCTTCGGGAAAATCTTTATAGGCACTTATCACTGGGATTGGGGTCATACTTCCCATGGCACACAAGGAGCCATTGATCATGGTTTCACACAAGTCGCTCAGTAATATCATGTTTTCAGCGCGGGAATCATCATCTTTTATCCTATCAATCACTTCCACGCCCCGTGTTGAGCCGATTCGGCAAGGGGTGCATTTACCACAAGATTCATCGACACAAAATTCCATTGAAAACCGGGCTTGCTCTAGCATATCTACAGTGTCGTCAAAAATAACAATGCCACCGTGACCTAGCACTGCTGATGCCTTAGTAAACGCTTCATAGTCCAGCGGAATATCAAATTTAGAGGTGGGTAAATACGCACCTAAAGGCCCGCCCACTTGAATTGCTCTGATTGGTCTTTCACTTTGTGTTCCGCCAGAAAAATCGTTAAGCAGACTTTGTAAGGTTGAGCCAAAGGGCAACTCGATCAGTCCTCCCTGTTTAACATTTCCTGCTAATTGAAATGGCAAGGTACCTCTAGAACGATTGGCTCCATATTGCTGGTATGCCTGTCCACCTTGACTCAGAATATAAGGAATTGCCGATAAGGATAATACGTTATTGACTACTGTTGGTTTACCAAAAAAACCCTCGATAGCTGGTAACGGTGGCTTGAAGCGAACAACACCGCGTTTGCCTTCCATAGACTCTAATAAGGAGGTCTCCTCCCCACAAATATAAGCCTCAGCCCCTAACCTGACTTCCAAGTTAAATACTCTTCCGCTGCCGCATATATTATTACCTAAGTAACCTTCTTTTGTCGCTATTGCAATCGCTTTTTGTAGTATTTCATCGGCAACAGGGTACTCAGACCTAAGGTAAATATAGCCTTCATCAGAGCCCACTGCCAGTCCCGCAATGATCATGCCTTCAATTAGCATAAAGGGGTCACATTCCATCACTAACCTATCAGCAAACGTGCCTGAATCGCCTTCATCCGCATTGCACACTATGTATTTTTTATCGGAAGGTACATCATGCACAGTTTGCCATTTTATACCTGTTGGGAAAGCTGCACCACCACGCCCTCTTAGTCCGGAATCAACTACTGTGGTAACGATTTCTTGACTACTAGCGGCGAGTGCTTTGTGCAGACCGCTGAATCCATCCAATGCTAGGTAATCACTCAGCGATAATGGATCAGTTATACCTGCGCGGGCAAAAGTTAATCGTGTTTGCTTTTTTAGATATGCGAGCTCTTCAGTTAGGCCAAGCGCCAATCTGTGCTCTTGAGTATGCTTGGATAATACATTGGTTGTTATGTCTTCCATGATGCTGGGCACATCTGAGACGTCAACCGGACCATAGGCAAATCGCCCTTTTGGGGTTTCAACTTCAACCATAGGCTCTAACCAAAACATCCCGCGGGAACCGTTTCGTATTAAGGTTAACTCGACTTTATGCTGAGTTGAATAGTCTGAGACAGCATGTGCAACATCATGGGCACCTAGAGATAATGCAGTACTTTCTCTTGGAATAAACATTTTTATGGTCATCATTATCTCCCTTTAGCTTTTGTTTTAAATGTGGAAATAAGACGTTCAAATTTCTCATTACTCACTCGGCCATAGAGCTCGTCGTTAATTCTTACATTAGGACCCGTTGCACAATTACCTAAACAGTAAACACTATCGAGACTAAATTTTTTATCAGCGGTTGTACCTCTGTAGTCTATCGCAAGGTGTTGTTTAGCATGTTGTTCAAGTTCCTTGCTTCCGCGTGACTGGCAAGCCTCAGCACGACATATTTGAATTTTATGCTCACCCGGTTGTGATGTTCTAAATTGATGATAAAAACTGATCACGCCATGAATTTCAGCCGGTGTTTGTTGGAGTTTTTTGGCTATTGTGTCAATTGTTTTCAATGGAATATAACCAATTTCTCTTTGGATTTGATGCAATATAGGCAGCAAAGCACCTTTCTTATGTTTAAGTGTGTCAATGATTTTGACCACATTTGATAAATCTGAAGAAAAATCTAATTGCATGGTGTCTCCTGGATGACGGGCTTGCTTTTCAAATATGAAATAAAATGCATATATTTATAGCGCCATAGGAATATAAGGCATAGCTGGTTAATATTATGTTACTAAATTGTAACATTACTATTTAAATATAAGAATATGAAATACATTTCATATTCGTTATTATGGTTTTGTGCAGGGCACAATTAATAGCTCGCTTTTTATCAGGACATGTTTCGTCTTCACAGCAGAGTTAACAGTGATAGAAAATCAACCACACATATAGGTGCCAGTCGTAATGCAAAATAAAGTAGTGATAGCAAAGAGAATACATATAAAGGCGGCCTGGAAGTTTTATGACGACAACGGCGAAAATGTTGACCCTCGTATTTTTGCTTTACTAAATGCAATTCATGAGTCAGGTAAATTAACCAAAGCCGCGGTAGAGCTCGGAATATCTTATCGCCACGTGTGGAATATTTTAAAAAAATGGACTGATTTTTTCGGCTCTGAGTTAGTTGAATTACAGAAAGGAAAAGGGGCCAAATTGACCCCCTTAGGTGAAAAATTATTATGGGCAGAACAGCTAGTTAATGCGCGCTTTGAGCCTCAACTTAATAGTCTAGCGTCAGAATTAAATTTGGAAATACAAAAGAATCTGACGTTTAAAGAACCATTATTGAGAATTGCGGCAAGTCATGGTTATGCTGTTGCTTTGTTACCTGAATTTACAAATAAATTTAAATTAAATTTACAATACAAAAGCGCTGAGGGATCACTTCAGGCTCTGACTAAAGGGGAATGTGATATCGCTGCATTTCATTTGCCCACTGATACTGTAAACCAGACTCTCGTCGATATGCATAATAAATATTTTAAGCCGAACACCTACAAGGTGATTCGGTTTGTTACGAGACAACAAGGCTTGATGGTCAAAAATGGTAATCCTAAAGGTATTGAAAAAGTTGAAGACTTATTGCGCGCCGACATTAAATTTATCAATCGTCAGGGCAACTCAGGGACACGTCTATTGATCGAAGAAATATTTAGAAGGGCATCAGTTGATTTTGAACAAGTTGCAGGTTTTCATGAAATTGAGTTTACACACTCAGCGATTGCAGCTTATGTGGCCTCTGGTATGGCCGATACAGGTATTGGAGTTGAAACGGCAGCGAGGCAATTTGGTTTGGACTTCATACCCTTAACAACAGAAAATTACGTCTTAGTTTGCCATCATAAATCAATCAAAAAATTTGCAGTGCAACAGTTGATTAACGAATTAAAAACTGAAAAATTTCAACAATCCGTAATGACGCTTGCAGGCTATCAGCCGGTTTGTTGTGGGGATGTTTGTAATTTAGAAGATATCTTACCTTGGTGAACGCCTCATTTACATGCCCTTACCTCAGATAATTAAGCCTAAGTCGCGACAATCTATTGGTCACCGTTGTTCGCAATGATTCAGCCGATCGTTTATAAATAGGCGTGCTTTTTAACTGTCACTTACGCATCACAATAGTTAATAAAAAACCGCTTTAAACTAAAATAAAGCGGTTCTGATTTCAAACATCATTCGACCCACTAATGGGCTTTATTTATGGATGCGTATTTTCTACATGATGTTTTGCATCAACTGGACGAACCGTTACATTATCAAAGAAAGCAATAACCAATAATGCCGCCATAACATACATAGTGTATAGGCTTGGCGTTGGATCAACTGTGCCAGCGGGCACTAGTTCCATCGTCTTGCTTACCGTTACGGTTTTAGCCGCAACCAGCTCATTTAGCTGGCTTACCGCTGAACCAAATTTAGCCTGAAACACAGCAGGATCTATTTTTGCAACTAAGTCAGCAATGGCATCATTAAATGACATGTTTCTTAGATACGTGATAGCAAATGGTCCGAGGACGCCAGCAGTAGCTCACGCCGTTAACAAACGACCGTGTATTCCACCAACATGTAACGTTCCAAAAATATCAGCCAAATATGCTGGGATAGGTGTTTTTTCTGCCAATAAAGAAAATGTGCACGTTCATAAATGCAGTAATATAATTTATTAGTTGCGATTAGTTTTTATAAGTGAATCAACATATTAATTTAATATCATATATAAAATTTTCTAATAATGCCTTTTTACTTTACAATTAATTTACAAGGCATTCACAAAGCTGGGACTATAGCATCGGAACATACATATACAAATATTAAAAAATTACCTGTATATCCGATTTTTCTACCGCCGGATATTTTAAATCTTAATCGTCCATAATCATTTGGAAACATGTTCGCCATATTGGTATCGACGTGGCTGATTACTATTTTATAAGTAGGTCACCTTTTCACTCACTAAAGAGATAGTAACTGCCTAGTAGTCCGATAACGAGTAAGCATCGCGTTAAACAGCAATGGTACGATTTTGAGCATAATGACAACAAAAACAAATATTTTTAAATAGAACTTTCGTTCGACAAGAAAGTAAGGGGTGCAACGCAGGAAAAGGTTATTATACTCGGGTAGAGCTTAAAAAGCCGCGGTAGAGCTTAGACAACCGGGGTAAACATATTTATCCGCCAAGCATAGCTAGGTGTTTGGTGGCACCAGTGTAGCCATCATGTAAGAAGTGAGTGGATTTCTTATCGGCTAATAAACGCACCAATTCCTCCTGTAGACGCTGTTCAGTGTTATCCAGTAAAAACTGCCTAATATCCAGCCCGTGTTCACTGAACAGGCACAGATGCAGTTTTCCCACTGCTGAAATACGTAATCGATTGCAAGTGGCACAAAAATCTTTGCTATAGGGCATGATAAGCCCAATATTTCCTTTGTAATCACTGTGGGTAAATTCTTGAGCTGGGCCTGCGGCTTTATCTTGGGTAATTTGCTGCCACCCGTTATCAAGTAAACGTTCTTTGATCGGTAAACCGGAGGTGTGATTTTGGTCAAAAAAGAGCTTGTTATCTCCCGTCTGCATCAATTCAATAAAACGCAGTGTGACTGGTGTGTCTTTTATCCAGTTCAAAAAACTATCGAGTTCGTTGCGATTAAAATGACGCATTAATACAGCGTTGACTTTAACCTTGATACCTAACTCAAGTGCTATATCAATTCCCTGCATAATGGTTTGTAATTTGTCATGCCCAGTAATAGTAGCAAATATACGTGGATCCAAACTATCAATACTGACATTTAGTGACGTTAAGCCGGCATCGACCCAGCTACTAATTTGCTCAGGTAGCTTGTAACCGTTGCAAGTAATCGCAACTTGCTCAATGCCTGGAGTGGTGGCACAAGCCTCAATTATTTGCGGCAAATCTTTACGTAACGAAGGCTCGCCGCCGGTGATACGGATTTTGCTAGTACCGAGATTGGCGAAAGCCCTGGCAATTTTACGAATTTCGTCGAGCTTTAGAAAGTCTCGCGGTGTATCGCATTGGTAACCATTAGGCAGGCAATACTCACAACTAAAATTGCATACATCTGTTATAGACAGCCGCAAGTAGTGGAAGCGGCGCCCAAATTTATCTTCTAACATATCACTAACACCTTTCCAAAATGAAGTAGCTACACAAAATTATGTGCCACTTAGGGGAGGCTGCGCGATTTCTCTTGCAACCCTGGCGATATCTATTGATGTGAACATCTGTATCGCGGCCAGCAAACCTTGTCATTAGGAGTTAGGTTTGAAAGCTCGGAGTTAATCCAGAACTATTAATAACATAGTTTGCAAAGTGGTTCTATTTAAGTAGAGCTTCAATAAATAAATATTAACAACTTAACCGCATTAGCACCAACATTGAAACTATAAGAGAATGACCCATAGCGCGCCGCCCTGAGTCATTCAATAAGCTTTTGATGCCGCAGCAAGACTTATGACTCCCGTTTAAATAAAACTGTCATAAATTAAGAGTATGTTATTAAAAATATCGTTAAAACTACTAATGGATTCAGCAATATCAACGAAGAAAATCAGCAAGTAAGTTCTTTGTTATAGCGTTGAAGCTACATTAACTGCATGGGGCTTTCAGTATAATTACTTATGACAAATGCCAACACATCTACATTTAAGACATTGAAAGCCAAAATATTAGCACTCATCACGTCGACGCTGCTGATGATTGGGATTATTGCGGTTATCTCCAATATAATGATGACAGCCCAAATAGACAAGTATCAACAACTCATTGCAGTGGAAAATAATGCAGTGGCACAAATCGGTACTCTTAACTTGCAGTTTAAAACGCAGGTACAAGAATGGAAAAATGTATTACTTCGTGGTCACCAAACGGAAGATAGAGAAAAATATTGGGAAAAATTCGTCCAGCAACACAATCTAGTGCAGCAATTGGCTACTGACATTTTGTCACTAACGTTAACATCCTCAATTGAGACTCAGGTAAGAGAGTTTAGGCAAATACACGCGTCGCTGTTGACAAAATATAAAACAGGGAAGCAGGCATACATCAATACTAGCTTCGACCATAAAAAAGGTGATGCAGCTGTAAGGGGAATCGACAGAGCTCCTGGTAAAGCGTTGGAAACCTTAGTTGAGCAAATTCAAATGCAACTCAACGACAAAAACGAAACCCTTGAATCGCAAGCTAATCAAACACAATGGTTGACTATATTGGCAATATTTATGTCGGTTATTGCGAGTATCACCTTTGCAAACCTCTATATGAACAAAAACGTTATTAAACCAATTGTTGCTCTCATTCGGCAGTTAAAAGCGGTTAGCCAAGGTGATTTTAATAGCGCACTGCTGACTAATCAAGGGGATGAAATTGGTGAGATGTCACTGGCGATCCAAGTTTTGAGTAACAAACTGCGTAATGTATGTAAGCACTTACAGCTAATTCAAGATAAACTCGCGCTAGTAAGCAATGGAATTACCGAAGGTGCCAATAAGCTAGTAATAAGTTCCCAGCAGCAAAATGCACAAACCATGGACGTATCCGCTGCCACGGCACAAATGACGCTGATGGCTGCGCAAGCAACGAATGATATTAATCAAGCCACTAAACTTGCAGTTGAAGCGAAAGAGTCAGCAATATCGAGTCAAAACGTGATGCAGGAAACAATAACGACAATACGCACTTCATCAAAACAAATTCAAGAGACAGCAGATGTTATTGAGCATCTTCACGATGACGCTAAGAATGTTGGAAGTGTTGTTGATGTCATCAATAGTATTGCCGGGCAGACTAATTTGCTCGCTTTAAATGCAGCAATTGAAGCGGCAAGAGCGGGTGAACAGGGAAGAGGATTTGCTGTGGTGGCCGATGAAGTTAGAACTTTAGCATCAAGAACGCAGAAGTCAACTGAAGAAATTCAAACCATTATTGCCAAATTGCAACATGGCGCTCTGCACGCAGTTGAAGCCATTCGAGTTGGCAGCCAAAACGTACAACTCAGTGAGCAAAAGGTGCAGCAAGCTGATAGTATTTTACGTACCGTGGATGCCTCAGTGCGTCATATTACCGAACTGAATCAGCAAGTATCACAAGCGATGGCTCTCCAAGAGCAAGCCAGTAATAGTATTAATGATACAATTGAATGTCTGCGCCAGGTATCGGAATTAAATTATATCGAAGCGCAAGATTTACAAAAAGACAACGATATTTTATCTGAAATCAAGTTCGAACTTGAATTGGAAGTGCAGACGTTAAACAGGTAGATTTGCTAATGCTGTTGATACCAATGATACCGTTTATCTATTCATTAATCCTGTTTGCGCTAGCATTCGAACACTTTTTAAACGTGCATTAATATCATGTATAGGCATTGACACAATTAACTCATCTACCTCAGTAGCTTCGATAAACTGATTTAGTTTGTCGGCAACTGTCTGCGGCGAACCAACCAATGCATAACGCAATATATGCGATAACATAGCTTGGTCGGCATCAGTACAAATTTGAGATAAATCATCCACGGGCCTAGCGAAAGGACGATTAATACCTTGGCGCATGTTCATAAATTGCTGTTGTACTGAGGTAAACAAATACTTGGCTTCTTCATCTGTATCTGCGACGACCGCCATCACACCGGCCATGACATAAGGTTTTTGACATTGAGTAGATGCTTGAAACGTTGACCGATAGAGGTTCATCGCGTCAAATAATTGATCGGGTGCGAAGTGAGAAGCAAAAGAATACGGCAAACCAAACTTAGCAGCAAGTTGCGCACTGTATAAACTGGAACCTAATAACCACAGCGGAATATGCGTATTAGCGCCCGGAATGGCAATGACTCTTTGTCCCTCTTGCGGTGAGCCTAAATAGTGCTGTAATTCCCGAATATCTTCAGGGTAGTTATCCACATCAGAGTTGAGGTGGCGCCTTAATGCATGGGCAGTCGCCATGTCCGTTCCTGGAGCACGGCCCAGTCCCAAATCAACTCTATCTGGGAATAGGGTTGCTAAAGTACCAAATTGCTCCGCTATCACTAATGGCGAATGATTAGGTAACATCACACCACCTGAACCAATTCTAATACTCGTTGTGGCCGCCGCAATGTGCCCGAGCACAACAGCTGTAGCTGAACTTGCTACGCCGTGCATGCCATGATGTTCAGCTAGCCAAATCCGATGATAACCACTTTTTTCCGCTTGCACCGCTAGTCGGCGCGAATTTTCAAGCGCATCGGCAAGACTAGCGCCCTCGGCAATCGGAGCAAGATCTAACAGTGAAAATGGGATAGTCATGAACAACCTAAATCAAAATAGTGTGATTGAATTTATACCATCATAGATGAATCAATCTATCGGGTCTTTAAAGTTTCTGATTTATTGTATGGATTGTATGTTCTTAACGATTGCTTGATCTATAAAAAAGGTCTGATAAATAGAACAAATAACAAGAATAAATACAAAATTGAGGCCATTCATCAATCATTCGACGCTGTTGGCGCTAATTCTGTTCAGGAATATGATTAAGACTATAACCTAGTGAAAGCAGCTATAGCTATGCCACTTAGTTTACCTTTAGCTACTGTCACTGAAAGTGTCGATATGCGCGAACAACTTAATTTATTGAAAGAATGTGGCTGTGATTAAGCTCAAAGATATTATTTTAATAAACCTTATACACGCTAGAAAATTTAATTAAGAATGCTATTGTCATCTCATCCTCGCACAACAACCCGTTATTGATCCTTTTTATGCAGATTGCTGTTTTAAGTACATGAAGAAAAATGATAACGCCATTCTCGTTCCATTAGTCGATGTCGACGGCAATATTACCGGATACGCAGACAAAATGACCGCGCATATTCGCGGTGATTTGCATCTAGCTTTTTCTGTGATGGTTGTCCGTCGCCGAAATAAAGGCGTCGAGTACCTTTTGCAACGCAGAGCTTTGAAAAAGTATCATAGCGGTGGACTATGGGCTAACACCTGCTGCTCGCATCCATTACCTAATGAAAAAATTAAGAACGCTGCAATGCGTCGCGTTGGTGAAGAGCTTGGCGTAAAAGCTTCGCTAGACCTAGTGAAAGTTGGCCAAATACGTTACAAACATCATCTCGCTAATAATCTCATTGAACACGAATTTGACCACATATTGGTAGCTGAAGTTACTACTTTGCAATGGCATAACAATCCCGATGAAGTAATGGATACACGTTGGTGGAAAGAATCCGAAATTGTAAACCAGATAAGTAATAATCCAGAAATTTTTACCGCATGGTTTGCACAGGTATTTTCATTTACACGCGCTAATATGAATACTTCAAAAGCGCTACTTGGACCGGTGCCAGAGGTGAATTAACAGCATATGCGACATGGTCAAACCAAATAGGCCGACAAACGTCCAGCGTAGTAATGCAACCTCTATATCCTCTGTTGCAATCAACTTAAAAAGTGCCCCAGCTAAAAGCAAAGTAAATATTACGAAGGGTAAGCTGACAATAATAACCTTTGCGAAGCTAACCCTCAGTATTTTACTAACATCGAGTAAGTGTTTTGGAGAGTGCAGTACACAGAAATACAGCGTAAAGTGGAGTAATGGTGTGAGTAATAAACTACTGATTATCAGTCCTGTCCATTCTATTACTTGCCAGCCATTTTTTGCATTATTATTTTTAGCAGCTGAAATTACGAAGTATATAAACCCGATGCAAGCTAAGCCAAAGGTCAATTGCATCGCTTGAATAATCCAGATGGCGATTTCATTACTGACTAACAATGCCGTAAAGAGATTTAACACGATAGATGCATATAAGATTGACGGTCCGCTCAGCACTATCGCAGCTAGACAGATTCGCGCGTATGACGGCATAGTCGCACGCCAATCGGCTGAAAAATGAAATACAGAAATGCACAGAAATAACGATAATGCACCAGCCGGTAACTCAATCCAAAACAGAATAGACAATCCAGCCACTGTCGTATAAACAAGCAAAAATACAATTGCAGTCCGACCCGAGGTAACATAATTTAGCGACTTGGCCACCGCAAAGTCTAATGCCCCATGAGGTAAGCCTAAAATAGTAACCGCAACCGCTAGTGCTGCTATGCCAGCGGTAGGCGATAATTCAATATGAAACAACATAGCAAGCGCAGATAGCCCTATTGAGACTAAATAAATTTGCGTAAAGCGTAATTTACTCACCTTTAATCTTAGTTCTTATGCGCCGATATAAAGCGCGTAAAAAAGGGGATTTAGGCATTGCCCAAATAACATACATAAAATCAATAAAGGTCGCCTTCTCCGACATAAAGCGGACGAATCGCGCTGGAGGCACGGTCTTAAATAGTTGTGTAAACATACTGACACCGACTTCCATATCATCTCTTAATACACTTAGCATCAGTTTATCCATCATTTGATAGATTGCGGGAATAGGCACAATGACTGATAAAGTATTTTTTTTGACTAAATCATACGCGCTTTGTTTCGCCCAATTTTGACTGCCAATAAAGCTATATCCTGTTGACGCACGCAACGCACCTCCCGCTATACCGCCATAAATAATATGCGTATTCTGTTGTTGCCTATTTTGATTGACTAGATACATAGGTAAGGCGGCACTCTCGCTGCGCTTGACAGTATATGATGTATGCTCAACCAATTCATGTAGCGCCGCCGCTAGGCGTGTCTTTAAAACAGAGGCTGCGACAGGAGATAAACTAAAACAGGTAAACTCAACTAGCGCGTGCTTGGTACTGAAAGGTAATATGTAAATAAACTCAATGCCAAGGTCTGAATGCTTCAGTTGTTGCATTAATTTAACGGTAGAGGGCTCAAATATATCTGCTTTACAAATGATTTCTTCGCCATAAAAGCACTGAATTAGCCCTTCATGCTGGCTTTGCAACGCCGGCGGTCTGGTATCTACGACTTGATTAGCCACTAATGGCTCTGACAGTGTGATAACAATAGCAGAGGAGCCCTCGGCTTTGATTTCAGCAACCTCACAATTAAATCGGATGTGGAAATTTTCTTTGGCGCTGATCCGCTCCAGCGCGAGTGCGCTTAATGATTCTGATCTAAGAGAGCAATATTGAAAAAAAGTATCGCGCATAAAATACTCTTTTCCTTCTACCGATAGACTCCAGCTTTGCCATTTATGCGTTAGAATTGCCTTTATATATTCAGGTAGGCTATCTCCTTGTTCGTCAGCGGCATGCCAAAAGCTCCATATTCTATCGTTCTGAGGGCCCTGCTGACGTTCAAGCACCACGACGTTGCCCGAATAGTTAGCCGCGTCTAATGCGAGCAGCAGTGATAACCCAGCGGCACCGGCTCCAACAATAATTAAGTCAACCTCACTTGGTATGGTTGATGACAGCGTCACTTGCTGTGCGTCTCTGAAGGTAGGTGCAAATGAAGTTCACTAGCGTGCAAACAATCGGTGTGAGCAAGTCTCGAGGTAGTTAACTGCCACAGAGCCTGACTGGCTAATTGTAGTTTTCTTGGAGTAGGCACTATCACCCTCCCCTGCCAATAAATACAATGATTACCGAGAAGCTTGCGCCCTATATCGCGATATACAAAGGCAGCGACTGCAATCGCTCGTCGATTGCGTGTTGGCAAATAGTACAAGCCAGATAAACCACTTTGATAATATGTTTCTGCTAGCTGCAGCAGCGACTTAATGGCTTTCTGCACGACTACCCTATCAGCTAATTCATTATTCGCAATTTGCTCAGCCGATAAGCCCTCCACCCAATCACCTGGAATATATCGTCGCTGCATCTGTGCATCTTCCATTACGTCTCGAGCAATATTGGTAAGCTGCATACCAATACCCAAATCAACCGCAAAAGAGAAACCTGCTTTTTTCGCACCTAAAATAGGAGCCATCATCAAACCAACCACGCCAGCTACGCGATAGGCATATTGAATAAGCATTTCGTCACTAGCGAGCGCTAGCGGGATCAGGTCCTGGCTGACCCCTTCAATAAGCGTGACACCGTGGTTTCTATCAATGCCGTACTCTGTGCAAAGTGCAAGAAAATCAGCAACGATGGGGTCTGTTTTTTGATTTTGAACAATCTGTTGCTTTAGCAATGCCAGTTGTTGAGATGCCTCGACCTTATCGTCATTTTCATCTGCAATGTCGTCAACAATTCGGCAGAAACGATAAAGACGAGCAGCCGCAATACCGGTCTTAGAACCTAGAAAAAAGCGTGCAAAATTGAAAGACTTTCCATGCTTTTTTAAGATCGCTGTG
>JAWUVZ010000019.1:0-7038 GCA_034112105.1 Glaciecola sp.
TTTTATATGATAAGCCAATACCGATGAAAAATGCAGATGCTCATTATTCGAAATAAAATCGACGCCGCGGGGCACTGAGAAGACAAAATCGTCAGAAAACAAAGCAGCAAACTCAGTTGAATTACTTAGTTCTACTTGCCATGGCAGGCCAGGAAATTTATCGAGGTGACGCTGTGTGCCATACAATTTTGCGTGTGGATAATAAGAATGTGTCTTTGCGACATGCAAAGTATGGAAGGGGTGCAAGTTAATAATCGCTTCAATGTCGGCTCCATTGTTAGTGAGAGCATCGACTTGCTGTTTAATATCATCTTGAAAAGTATAAGCATCTAGCAATACAAATTTGCCATTGCCGCGCTTTACCAAAGAAGCTTGTGTACCAATATTCAACAAACCGAAAACTCTAAACTCGCCGCGAATATTCCAAAAATCATCAGAAATTTTAATTATTTTGTCAGTCATATTTGTCAACCATAAAAAATGCATCGTATATATCTTGCAATAAATTCAACCGAACACCAATCAAAATTAAATGCTCCGAAGGTAAGTGAACTTTAAACTTACCCTAGCTATTCACAACTTTTAATTCATGATGTCTGCCAAGTATTAACGCTTCTCTTTCTTTTAGAAGTTTTAAATATTTTCGCAGTGTTGTACTTATAATAGTATTTCGTTCAATTAAATCTATTTGCGGCCAAGTGGTGCGCTCTCCATGTTTAAATAACTCGTCCAAACTTTGCTTGCTTGGGTTAGACCCGATATGAAGAAAATTGGCTAATGTGGGCTCAGGCAAAATATTAATATCCCCCACATACTGCTGATCAATAATGGAACGGATTTTATGAATGCCCAATTTAGTCGCTCTATTGCTAATGGCACTTTCAAGCATATCAAAGGCATAAATGCTATTGATTTTGGCAAGCTTGGCCGCGTGGCGTAAGCTCAAACCCAGAAAGCCAGAAGTATCGCGCTTGTCACGAGCCCGAAATAATGTGGATATAGGGTTAGTTTGGCTGACGATACTATGGTTAACGCCATATAACCGAGCTAAGCGCTTAAAAGGTAAGTCAGCCATGATTGAGCCGTCAGCGAAGCGACGATTCGGAATGTAGGGAACAATATCACCGGCCTGATCTTTAGCTTTTAATTGAACCGCAGAAAAGACAATTGGAATAGCACAAGATGCCCTAACGGCTTGAGAGATAATCGCATTCGGCGACGTTTTAGCGTTTAAAAGCCGCGAATTCTGGTGTAAGTCAGCGGGTGACACAGTAATAGTCACATGCCTGCCAGTTTTTTTATAGGCTTCTTCAAAGGTGGTCACATCAAATAATTCAATTAATGCATTTTCAAGATTAGTGCTATCAAACAGGCTGTTTTTACTAAAACCATTCCATAGACGCCATTCACGAAATTTTGCGTAAATAACATCGGGCGTGAGAATATGCTTTAATTCATTGTTAGTCCTCGTTCCCACTAAAGCCGCAATGATAGCTCCAGCGCTTGCACCGGATATAACTTCAGGTAGCAAGTCATGTTCGACAAGACATCTAATTACACCACCGTGAAAGAAACCCAAACCCGCCCCTCCACTCAACATCAAACAACTACTTCCAAAGGCATGGGCGGTTTCATCAAAAAACGATAACTTTTCATAAAAATCGATTTCATTTTCGTCTGCCTGATAAATAAAATCCAAAGACTCGCAAACTTGCTTGATAAACTCTTCGATTAAATGCTTAGTGCCAATTTTTGCATGGCAATTGAGTGAAGAAGCGGCAATATTGCCCAAGTTACCATGCAGACCCTCATGCAAAATGTACATCAAAGCTGTTGCGTCATTGCTTGATTTTGCTTGTTTTATCCGTCGTACGCGTTTGCGAATTTCTCGGTAATCATAATCTTTGCAGGCATCTTTGGCCTTCCATTCTGAAGCGCCAGATAATTCATCATGTGCATGTGCAGCGTCCTTATAGTCGGCATAACATTCAGCGGTTTTCATGATGTTCTCTAGTTCAGAAAGTCTTTTATTTGCCATGTTGTAGCTCTCTTTCTACTACTAATACGTAAATTTAATCGTAAATAATTAGAATAAGCTACCTAAATTAAACAATATGTGTTTTTTATATTGACCATCCTGATTCCGATGGTAGCCTAATACCTACCATATCGTCCCACCAATGATATATATAAACGGCGCAAAACTATTTTATGGATTTTGTTTTTAACTCTGCAACTCTCAGCTTATTGTCTATACCGCTAATCAGTGCGCTTGTCGGTTGGTGTACCAATTTCCTTGCGCTTAAAATGATGTTTTATCCTATTGAGTTCGTCGGCATAAAACCAATGTGGGGCTGGCAGGGATTAATTCCAGCAAAGCGCCAAGATATGGCGGAAATTGCAGTGGAATTGGTGTTGGGTAAATTACTTAGCGTGCAAGAACTGGCTTCTCGAATTGATTCTAAAGAACTCACCTTAGCTATCGACCGCCGCTTAAAACAAGTTTTGAAAAAAATAGTTAACGACGTGATGCGTGAATGTGCACCTCAGCTCTGGGCTTCCTTACCAGTACAAGGCAAAAACCTCGTATATGCGCGGATAGAAGCAGATATACCGAATGTTGTTAACAATATGGTTAATGATTTTCAACACAATGTTGAAGAAATTGTTGATATTAAAGAATTAGTAGTTAAAAAGCTTGTTGAAACCCCAGAACTCATCAACGAAATATTTCTCAAGTCGGGTGAAAAAGAATACCCGTTTATCGAGCGTTCCGGCTTTTGGTTTGGCTTGCTGTTTGGTCTGCCAACAATGTTTGTTTGGATATATCTGCCACATTGGTGGGTTTTGCCTTTGGGTGGTTTAATTGTGGGCTACTTAACAAATTGGATCGCATTAAAAATAATTTTTGAACCCAAGCGACCAATAAAATTTATCGGTTTTACTATTCAGGGAATGTTTTTAAAGCGTCAACATGAAGTATCGCGCGTCTATTCAGATATTATAGAAGCGAAATTAATGACATCAAAAAATCTGATAGAGTTCGCCCTGCATGGTTCTGGATCAGCTCAGTTCTTAGAACTAATGGAACTACACGTTAATGATGCTATTGAACGTTATATTGCTTTTGCGCAACCTTATTTTGCTTTGGGAGTTGGCTCTGAGTCCTATTACAAAATGAAAGAACTCGCGAGCAAACGCATTTTTGAGGATTCTGAAAAATATTTGCCTTATGCCTTTGAATACACCGACAAGGCTTTACGTATTGGTGATGACTTGTGTGAGCGTATGAGAGCGTTAAGTCCTGAGGAGTTCGAAGGAGTGCTACGCCCAGCATATGAAGCCGACGAGTGGAAGCTTATTCTTACAGGCGCCCTATTAGGTATGGGAGCAGGTTTTATGCAACTATATTTGGTCTTTATGTAGAAAAAGCCGCGCCACAACACAGTGAATTCTCACACCCATCATTCCACAACAAGTAAGGCCCTACGATTGAAAACTAGGGTCGTTTTTTCGCACTTTCTATGTAATTTTGTCATGATTTAATAAATTAAAAATCGCTACCAGTGATAACGTCAACTTATGCTTTGGCACAAGTGTAATGAGTGGTTTTTTTGCTTGATGTGATTCACGCATTTTCACCGATTGACTAATGTATTCAGATAATACTGGGTAGCCTTCTTCAATTAATTCATCAATAATTTGTTTTGGCAAATTAGCATTCGCCATAAATTGGTTCGCTATAATGCCTTCTATTTCTAATTTTGGATTGTGATCTTCTCTAATTTCGGCAATTTTTTGTTGCAGGCTATATAAGCCCTGTCGAGCAAAATCGTCACAATCAATCGGAATTAGGCAACGGTCGGCAGCAATTAATGCTGACAAGCTATAGAAGTTCAAAGCGGGCGCTGTATCAATATAAATGTGATCGAATTCCTCACTCAACGATTCAAGCGCTTCGCGCAGCTTGTATATTTTATGCCGACTATGCAATTCGCTTTCTAGCTCGGCTAAACCGTGTGAGCCCGGAATAATATACAAATTGTGCATTTTTGTGGCTTGGCAAAATTCAATGGCAGGTCGGCGGCGCAGGTGAAAAGTGATGGTTTGTTCAAAGAGGTCGGCAATAGTGCTTTGTGCTGGCGCATCCAGTGCATCCAAATATGCTGTACTATTGCACTGCGTGTCTAAATCCAAAATCAAGGTGCGATAGCCTTGACTGGCTGAGATGGCCGCTAAATTGACGGTTAGGCTAGATTTTCCAACACCTCCTTTTTTATTAAACAATACTCTTATCACGCCTTTACTCTCTGGTAGCTATATTTTCAGTTGATTGTAATATGGAATGATACTACTCTGAATGCAAACAATTAGATCAAATTTAAAAGGGATTACTCGTGACCAAAAAGATTTCCTTTCTAGACAAGATGTTCTGGATTACTGAGTCTCAAGCGAACCCTAAACACGTTGCCGCATTGCAACTTTTAGAAATTCCAAAAAATTCACCACACGATTATGTGGATCAACTTTTTACTGAATTGCAGAACTTTTCCAAAGCAGTGTCTCCCTTTGATTGCAGAGTCAGTAGCTTTTTAGGTTTTCCTATTAAATTGACACCGATTGAACAGATAAATATAGATTATCATGTGCAGATACACGAGCTTGATGATACTAACAACAAACCAGACTTGCATAAATTTGTCGCTAAATTACATGAAACGATGTTAGAGAGAGACAAACCACTTTGGCAATATCATTTAATTAAAGACAAAACAAAACATCAATTCGCAATTTACATAAAAGTGCACCATATGTGCGGCGACGGTGCATCCCTTATTCGTTTGTTTCAAAAGGGCTATTCAGAGCAAAATGATAGCGAAGGTTTTGTGCCTGTTTGGGCTTCTGTTCAGGTGCCTAAAGCGCGCACAAAAATTAACATTTTTAAGCGGGTATTGACGGGATTATGGGGCCTCATTATTGCGGTAAAAGACCTTATTTGGGTTGTGTTTCGTTTATTACTGAAGCTTCTCAGAGTCAATCAGGACTATATGCCAGTTCCATTTTCAGGCACAAAAACGATACTTACAGGCCAAGTCAAGAAGGGGCGGGTAGTATCTACTTTAGATCTAGAATTTGCCAGAGTGACAACACTGAGTAAACGCCTGCGAGCCTCGGCAAATGAAATTATGTTGTGTGTATTTGATATTGGTGTGCATCGTTTTTTAAAAGATTTTGGCCATACTTGTGATAAAGCGCTGTATACCAATATGCCAATCAATCTGCGTAAACCTGGGGAAACTACCGCAGGTAACCAAATCGCTATTGTGCCTGTTGAATTAGCCTTCGGCGAAAAAGACCCTTACCTAAGATTACGTCAAATTATTGAAAATCATCGGGTCGTTAAAAAGGCGGCGAGAGTTTCCCATCCGGCTGCTTTTAGTTATTACACGCTACTAATACAATCGTTTTCAACGCTTTTTGAAGTATTGCATATTTCTGATTGGTTTAGGCCTATTGGCAATATTCTTATTTCTAACATGCCTGGCCCACCAAATACATTGTATTTTAAAGATGCTAAATTGCTCTCTATCTACCCGATTTCAACGATGACGCCAGGTGGCGGTGTCAATATTACCATGGTCACATACAATGGCATTGCCCAAATTGGCCTGGTGTCTTGCGATACTAAAATTGCCAGTTTAGACCAGATGGCACTGTACTTTCAGGAAGCATTCGATATGTTAGAAAGTTGTGTGGATGACTCATCCCTCACTATTGACAATATTGGTGTACAAGTGTCTGAGGACCCTAATATTACCGTTGAAATGGAAAAGATTAATCATACTCAGCAAGGCACCTATGAATGCTCAGAACAATAGAATCCAGGTCCTTACCGCTTCTAAGCACTTGGTTGGCAATTTTCGCACACAGGCATACAATCAAGCGCTTACTAAGGAATGAAATTGACTGATAATAGCAAACGCAGGTGCGGTAGACCCTATATCGAGAAATATCAGAACTTTGATGTGTCTCAATGCGGTCTCAGTATGCAAGGCAGTTAACTCAAAATTATTCTTCAGAAAAAATTAAGCCTGCGTGTTTCTCTAATCGGTCGATAATCTTGTCGCCGAATATACTAGCAGGTGTCCAAAAACCCCCGATTTTATCTTTCTTAGTAATATCTTCGACTAAACACACAGCCGATTGGCCAAGCATTTTAGCTGTAGAGCCATATCCGGGATCGCGATCGCCAGTAACCTTGCAACGGATCTCTCGCCCGTTATGGGTTTTGCCTACAAAACGCAAATCATAATGCCCCTCTAATTGCGCTTTAGGACTGGGACCTTCGCCGGGTTTAGGCAGAATGGTTTTCTCCATTAACCATCGGCTAGGTGGAATAGCGGCGGCCAGCATGAAACCTCCCATTCCTGCAGAGAAAGCCGCCGCACTTATACCACCCAAAATACTTTGTCCAGTGATCATGGCTTCGTCATATAAGAAGTCTTCGCCATATTGATTTCCCAAAAGTGAATTTGTACGGTGCACTATTCTGATGTTAATGGCCGCCATCACAAAAGGCGCAACCCAAGCTTGCATATCTTTATCATAGGCAAGGGTTTTTAAGTCAGTTTGCTTCGATTTAAACGGATGAGTAGACGGACAAAGTGCATAGGGGTTTACTAAAAGTTTGCGCAGTTCTCTGTCTTTGGTGGCTTCTTTGATCATGTTCATCATACTGGCAACTGTGCCGCCAGAGGCCGCGCCTTTAATGGTCTTTACGCGCATTTTAACGCTACAACAATATTGACCAAAGCGTTGCTTGGCCTTTTCTTGTAAAAAGTACACGCCTAAATCTGACGGAATTGAGTCAAAACCGCAGCTGTGTACAATGCGAGATCCGGAAATTTTAGCTAAGTCTTCGTAGCGATCAATCATTTTTTTGATCCACTGTGGTTCGCCGGTCAAATCACAAAAATCGGTACCTTGGGCAACACATGACTTTATTACCGGTTCACCATACAAGGCATAGGGGCCAAC
>JAWUVZ010000020.1:0-12660 GCA_034112105.1 Glaciecola sp.
AGACATCGGCCATCGACCACTTGCCGATTACAGCCACAAATCTACTTATTTTATGCTGAAATTCAATATTCTTAGTAAAGTAAACGCCAATTAATAAACTGGTCTTAATTAACGGAATGACCACAGAAAAAGTAAATATAAGCAGAGCAACTAGTAATCTACCTTCATGCACCAGTTGTTGCACCGTTCCTATAATTGATAATTCTTTGTTTACTAACTCTGATGAAATGGTAGGGCCTGCTAGGACCAAAGCAAGCTCCATATTTAATGTGAACATCGGGGCTAGAATGCCAGGGACGAACAATCCAATAGCGATAATGCTCAGTGCAAATCCTATATGTTTTTGAAGCAATGTTTTTGACCTAAATGTTAGTTAGTTGACACTAGTGAACTTGATTATAAGGTGACTAGAAAGTAAGTCACTTAATTCTTTGTTTCAAGATTTTTCTGCATTCAGTTTATCAGTTATTTATGCTCTATATTCGAAACATAAAGATGCGGAGGCAAAGACGAGGGTATAAAAAATTAGAAACGTTTATATACTTACTTGATATGTAAGAACGAGTAAAACACAAGTTGTTACGAATTTTTGTTTTCAACTTATGCAGCACTGGGTAGTATAGGATGTGAACCGATATTACCGTCGGATCACCCTCCGATCTTAAGGATAGAGAGAATGATGAAAAGGCATAACATAATCGCGTTAATAGCATTCTTATCAACGTCAATTTTAGCTCCAAGCGGGGCATTAGCAGCGTCAGTATGGAAAGTTACAGATGGTGAATTTACGGTTTATTTTGGTGGCACTATTCATATTTTAAAAGCTGAAAACTTGCCTTTGCCCCCTCAGTTTCATGCTGCCTATGCTGCTGCTGATAAGTTAGTTTTCGAAACCGATATAGAGGGTGCTCAAACTCCAGAGTTTCAACAAAAAATGCTGTCACAAATGATATTGACGGACGGCACTACATTGCAAACTCGCTTAAATGATAAAACTTATACTGCGCTAAAGATGCATATGGATTCGAAAGGTATACCGATTGCTAATTTCCATCCCCTGAAACCGTCGATGGTGGCAATAACGATTACAATGATGGAGTATCAAGCAAATGGTTTCGATCAAGATGGTGTTGACCAAATTTTTGCAGTGAAAGCAAAAGCGGATGGCAAGCCGATCGAATGGTTTGAATCAATTCAAGAGCAATTAGACTTTATTGTTAATATTGGTGGCGATGATGACAATGCCATGATCAACTATACGCTCGATGAAATTGAAACCCTACCAGCATTAATTGACGATATGTTATCAAGCTGGAGAGATGGTGACGTAGACAAATTGAACAAAACAGTTGTTGAACCGATGGAAGAATTGTCGCCTGAAATTTACGCTAGTTTAATTATACAACGTAACAATAACTGGATGCCTAAGATCATGGAAATGCTCAAGGACAAGCCTACTGAATTGGTGTTAGTTGGCGCCGCACACTTAGCCGGCAAAGACAGTATCTTTGCTAAATTAGAAGCCAAAGGATACAAGATTGAAAAAGTAAACTAGTCGAAGGCTAAGATTATCTACAAAAACCTTTGTGGGTAGACTAAATAAATCCTATTTTATGTGTAAATGGCGGTGTTTTTTGTACTATAAATAGGTCAACAACACCGCATTTTCATTGCGGCGTATTGCATTCTGCTGTACCCTCTGCGACCTTAGTATCAGTTAGCACTATTAACAAGCTATTTTGCTAGGCTATTCCTACTTAACAGCGTGTTAGGTCCCATCAGTTCTTCAAACGAGTATAACCATGTCATTTACATCCTTAGGATTATCTCCTCTTATTCTTCAAGCTATAGAAGAAAAGGGCTACAAGCAACCATCGCCAATCCAAGAACAAGGGATCCCGGTTGTATTAGAAGGCAAGGATGTCATGGCTGCGGCACAAACAGGCACAGGTAAAACTGCTGCGTTTACGTTGCCAATACTGTCCATGTTTGAGAACTCGACACCGGCGGCTGCTAATAATGTGAAAGCGCTTATTTTAACGCCTACAAGAGAATTAGCAGCTCAAATCGATGAGAATATTCGTCACTACGGTAAACATTTAAACCTGAAGACTCAGGTTGTGTTCGGCGGTGTAGGTATTAATCCTCAAATGCTTAAACTGCGCAGAGGTGCTGATATATTAGTCGCAACGCCTGGCCGTTTGATGGATTTGTATCAACAAAAAGCAGTAAAGTTTTCTCAACTTGAAATATTAGTACTTGATGAAGCTGACCGTATGCTGGATATGGGCTTTATTCACGACATTAAAAAAATCATGGCACTGCTCCCTAAGAAAAGACAGAACCTTCTTTTTTCGGCGACGTTTTCAGATGATATTCGCAAGTTAGCTAAAACGATCGTGAATAACCCTGTAGAAATTTCGGTTAATACCAAAAATAGCACCGCATCTGCGGTTGAACAGGTCATTATTCCGGTAGACAAAACAAATAAGAACACATTGTTGAGTCATTTAATCGTTGAAAATAATTGGCATCAAGTCTTGGTCTTTTGCAGAACAAAGCATGGTGCGGATAGACTCGCAAAGTTCTTAATTAAAAAGAATATTAGCGCGTCAGCTATTCATGGCAATAAAAGCCAGGGCGCTAGAACCAGGGCGTTAGCCGACTTTAAAAATGGTAAAGTCCAGGTTTTAGCCGCTACTGATATAGCTGCCAGAGGTATAGATATCAATGAGCTTCCACAAATTGTGAACTTTGATTTACCTAACATTGCTGAAGATTACGTTCACCGAATAGGCCGCACAGGCAGAGCTGGTGCAACGGGCCATGCTTATAGTTTCGCAACCATCGAAGATAAAAAGAATATCAGCGAAATACAGAGCTTAATTGGCAAAGTCATCACAACTGAGGTGATCAAAGGTTTTGAGCCGAATGAAAAATTGGCACCTGTTGCCTTAAAGGCACAAAAGCCTAAGCGCCCTAAAGCACCCAGAAATGCTCGTACTGATGGCGCAAGTGGAAATCGTCAAGGCCGAGGTGATAAACCGAAGCAACCTAGAAGAGCATAGGCTAACAGCCAGCAAGTCGGTATTGCCTGCCTGAGACACTCTATTTACTCTACAAAATTAAAGGGCGACCATTTCGCCCTTTTTTTATGCCTGATGAATCTGCTTGATATACCGAATGTTTGCTTTACTGCAAGTTGGCGCAAGCATGCAGTGGTCAACGTTTTCGCGGATAAGTCGCTCCATAGATATCAATGATGCTTGTATATAATCCGCTTACCCGCTAATTTATGTGCATAACCACTTACATTGGCAATGAAAATGACTTCAACTGCGGCTTCGACCGAACAAAAACACTATTCTACCTGTACTCTGTGTGAGGCTATGTGCGGTATCGAAGTCACCACTATAGACCGTGAAATATTATCGATTGTAGGTGATAAAAAAAATCCTTTTAGTGAAGGGCATGTCTGCCCTAAAGCGATGGCGTTAAAAGATCTTTATGATGACCCTGACCGCATCAAAATGCCCTTAGAGAGAACAGCAGATGGGTGGCGAGAAATTTCATGGGAAGAAGCGCTAGATAAAGCCGCTAATGGTTTGTTTGAAACTCAGAAAAAGCACGGAGTGGAATCGGTCGCGACTTATTTAGGTAACCCTAATGCACACAATATGGGGTCGATATTATTTGGTCCTTATTTTTATCGCGCATTGAAGTCACATAATCGTTATTCAGCGACATCGGTTGACCAGCTTCCTCATCATATTGTCAGTCGACAGCTATTTGGTCATCAATCTCAAATTCCTATTCCTGACATTGATCATACACAATACTTTATGATCATTGGAGGCAATCCTTTAGCATCAAACGGCAGCATCATGACCGTGCCGCACATAAAGCGCAGATTAAAAGCCATTCAAAACAGACAAGGAAAAGTGGTTGTTATTGACCCTAAAAAGTCTGAAACAGCAGATATGAGCAGCGAACATTATTTCATTAAACCAGGTACTGATGCGTTGCTAATGCTTGCCATGATCAATACCTGGTTTGCTACACATAAAGAGGCCCCTGCAAGGCTGCTTGAATTTGCACCTCACTTATTAGAAATTGAGCAATTCGTATTGCCTTATACTCCACAAAAAGTGGCAAGTAAGACAGGTATGACAGCGGCTCAAATAGAACAGTTAGTAAGTGATTTTTGTGCTGCGCAATCGGCTGTTTGCTATGGTCGAATGGGCGCAAGCGTGCAAGCATTTGGCACGTTGACACAATATTTAATTATGCTGTTCAATATGTTAACCGGCAACTTGGATAAACGCGGCGGTATGATGTTTACTCAACCAGCTGCTGACCTTTTACCACATTCTGGTCGAGGTTCAATTGGTAACTTTCATACTCGCGTGCGCAAACTTCCAGCATTTGCGGGTGAATTTCCCGTGTCGGCGTTAGCGGAAGAAATGTTAACACCAGGCGAAGGTCAAATAAAAGCAATGGTTTTAGGTGCTGGGAATCCCATTATTTGCACGCCTAATGGACAGCAGCTTGATACCGCATTTAAAAGCCTCGACTTTGTAGTTGCCATTGATTTTTTTATGACCGAAAGCACCCGACATGCAAATATTATTCTACCGCCGGTAACAGCGCTTGAACGAGATCACTACGATATTGTTTTTCATAATTTCGCAGTTCGCAACAGTACTAAATATTCGCCAGCTATATTTCCGCCAGAAGTAAACAGCAAAACAGATTGGCAGATATATCTTGGCCTAGCAGAGCGACTCGACAAGCTAAATGGCTTGCCTACTGATAAGTACCAAATGCTGTGGGATAAGAAACCGACCGGTGTGGTTGATGATATGCTGCAGATGGGGCGTTATCAGCATGCAGGAAAACCTATCAGCATTGCTACTTTGTTAGATGTGCCGCATGGTATCGATTTAGGGCCATTGCAACCTGATTTACCGGACGCAATTTTTCATACTGATAAAAAAATCGACCTGAGATTTGATTATTTTATGCCAGACTTAACGCGTTTGGATAAGCACTTTTTTGCGACTACTTTGGCAGATGACAACAGTCTGCAACTTATTGGCAGGCGTCATTTGAAGACCAATAACTCGTGGTTGCATAATAGTAAGCGTATGGTAAAAGGAACTAACAATGGACTGTCTCGTTGCACTGCGCAAATTCATCCTGATGATGCAGTGAAATTCGCAATACAAGACAAACAGATGATAAACGTAAAATCGCGTGTGGGTGAAATCAGTTTGCCAGCAGAAATTACGGCTAAAATCATGCCTGGTGTTATCTCTATCCCACATGGTTGGGGTCACAATAAGCAAGGTATGCGTTTGAAAACAGCAGAACAACATGCCGGCGTGAGTGTGAATGACCTAACCGATGAAATGGTGCTGGATGAATTGTCAGGCAACGCCGTCCTTAACGGCGTTCCAGTTTGGATAGAGGCAAGCTCAGAAAGTAAAGTAATGTGAAGCTATAAGAGGCTTCATTTGCCTTCGAATACGAGAGACTTGCCTCGGCCATTTGTTTCCGATGCCGCTTCAAGTGTGCTGCCCTTATGCACAATGATATGCATGTCACCAAATTGACTTTGATGCATGTTGTAGCCCATATTTTCAAGCTGGCTGATAACTTGTTCATCAAGGCCATCGTGATATCGAATCTCGTCCTTTGGCAGTAGTTGATGGTGGAACCGAGGTTTGTCCACAGATTCTTGTGCACTCATACCAAACTCCAGAGCGTTCAGTATAGACAAATAAACTGAACTGATAATGGTCGTTCCGCCTGGTGAACCCGTGACCATAACTACTTTGTTGTCTTGCAATACCATGCTTGGTGTCATTGATGACAACATACGCTTTCGCGGTTGAATTTCATTCGCTTCCCCTCCGACGGCTCCAAATACGTTGGCTACCCCCGGTTTTGCGCTGAAATCGTCCATTTCATCATTCAGTAAAAAGCCAGCTCCTTCGACAACTACGCTGCTACCAAAACCCAAGTTAATTGTAGTGGTATTAGAAACTGAGTTACCCCATTTATCCAGAATTGAAAAGTGAGTAGTTTGTTCACTCTCTTTTAATCCAGGTTTAATGATTTCTGTCACTGACATTTTATCGCGTAAAACAGTTTGACTGCGCATGGCAATATAGTCATCAGCAATTAACGCATTAGTTGGAACGGAGACAAAGTCAGGGTCTCCTAGATATTCTGCTCTATCTGAAAACACGCGTTTACCTATTTCTGCTAATAAGTGAACGTAGGGAGCCGAATTGTGCTCAAGCTGAGGCTGGTTTTGGGTTAACCTATCATACATTTTTAACCACTGTACTATTGCGATACCACCTGAACTTGGAGGAGGTGCGGTCATTAATTCGTATTCACGCCATTGGGTTTTAATCGGCTGTCGACTTTTGGCTTGATAAGAAAGCAAGTCTTCTTCAGTAATCAGTCCATTTTCCTTACGCATAAACTCACTGATTATTTTGGCTGTTTGGCCTTTATAAAAACCATCACGCCCGCGGTCTCTAATGCGCATGAGCGTACTAGTTAACTCTGCTTGTTTAAACACTTCATTGGCATTTGCTGAGGCAAAGTAATCTTTAAAATTAACATCAAATCCACGTTCTTGCAGATTTTCAATATGCCTCGTAATAGAAGAAGCCAGTTTAGGATGCACAATAAAGCCTTGTTCTGCCAATGTAACGGCAGGTTGGACTAACGCTTTCCAAGGCAAACTTCCATGTTTTTCATGCGCTAACCACATTCCGGCTACAGTACCAGGGACACCCGATGACAGCACACCGATGACAGATTTATAAGGAACCACATTACCTGCTCGTCTAAATACATATCCTTATGAGCAGATAAAGGGGCTTGTTCTCTATAGTCAATAAAGTCACCTTGTCCGTCTTTATAGATCAGCATAAAACCGCCACCACCAATATTTCCAGCTTCAGGCAAGGTGACCGCTAATACAAATTGTGCCGCAATAGCAGCGTCAACGGCGTTACCACCTTTTTGCAATATCTCTTTTGCAACATTGGCACTATAACTATCGGGCATGGCGACAGCAGCTTTTGGCGAGTCCATGTTACTAAGAGCTGGTGTGGACTTACTACAAGCAAATGTGGTTAAACAAAATGTAGCCAATAGAATGAGGCGAATTGAAAAACAGCGGTTCTTTAGTGACAAGAGAGGCTCTCCTTTAAATAGTAAAACGTCGTGAACTGACATTTAAGTAAATAGAAGAGAGTAACACTTGTGTTTGTGCATGCAACTGACAACATAATTGACCATGTAACTTAGCATTCTGAGTGCTTGGTGAAGTGGCGCAAAGTAGCAGTTAATTAGAAAAAACCTTCACCAGCAGATGACAGTCAGCACGCTCAAGAGTACACTACAGTCATATTAATAACCGATAATTTTATTTTGTCTTCGCTAAAGTATTTATCTTCATACGCTGCCAACTTGCAACAGCAAATTACACAATTAATGTTACAAGATCGCCTGACCGATTATCTGCTTCAGAAATACCCAGCGGTCAGCAATGTACCTAACGACAATGCGCTGCGAGACTTCGTAATGGGTCTAAAAAATCAGTATCTTAAAAAGTCTCAACCACTGAGTAAGATAATATTCGATAAAAACATTCACGTGGTAAACAATGCATTAGGGTTACACAGCTTTGTAACAAGAGTGCAGGGCGGTAAGCTAAAAAGTAAAAATGAAATTCGTATCAGTACTTTATTTAAGAATGCACCGGTTGAATTTCTGACTATGATTGTGGTGCATGAACTTGCCCACCTAAAAGAAAAAGACCATAACAAAGCGTTTTATCAACTTTGCCGGCATATGATGCCTGACTATCATCAAATAGAGTTTGATGTCCGAGTCTATCTTACCCACCTAGAAGAAAAGGGTGAAGTTTATACTAGTCAATCGGTTGTTAACAAAGCATGAGGCAATAATGAATTATCAATTTATTCGAGATCTACAAGGTAGCCCAGTTGCAGAATTTGAAATGGGGAGCGAGACTTTTTCCCAGTGGTTTACGCAAGAACTAGGCACTGATAAAAGCAAGATGGAAGCGGTATTTTCCGCCATTCAGCAGTTAGAAAGTCGACAAATTAAAGCGTTTTTACTGCAAGGTAATTATGTTAATTTGTCACTAGACCCTTATGAAGTAGAAGCTCGGTCTAAAATTTTAGATGTTGATGCACCAGACGAACTGCCAGAGGGAACAGAGTTATATGATCAGGAGTCCATCGCGGGTTGTGGACTTGAAGATTTCACGGGAGTGTTGCAATCTTGGCGCGATTTTGTTTCCAGCGATTAAGCAAACAAATGACTTGAGTCCTTGCTTTAGATGAATGCCATTACTGATAATTTTGTTGCCCCAGAGTGCTTACAAGAAATAGTCATTTTATTTCAAGATGCACATTTTTTGATGATAAATAAACCCAGCGGTTTGTTATCTCTATCTGGTAAAAATCCATTGAATAAAGATTCAGTGCACTTTCGCTTAGTACAGGATTTTCCCAGTGCTAAAATGGTGCATCGGCTAGACTTCGGTACATCCGGCATCATGCTCATTGCACTGAACAAGCAAGCGAATGTTCATTTGTCTAAGCAGTTTGAGTTACGAAGTGTGGTTAAAACTTATGTCAGTGTTTTAGCCGGACACCTGATTAACGAAAGCGGGCAGATTAATATGCCGATAGCAAAGGATCCTTTGCTATTTCCAAGGCTAAAAACCTGTGTTAAGCATGGCAAACGAGCTCAAACTGACTATCAGGTGCTTGAACGCTTACATAATCCTCTATCAACACGAGTCAGTTACCAACCCCAAACTGGCAGAACCCATCAGTTGCGTATTCATAGTCAACATATCGGTCATCCTATTTTGGGCTGCGATTTATATGGCACGCAACAAACTCAACATGCAGCAAATAGGCTTATGCTGCATGCTGAAAAATTGGAATTTGACCATCCGGTGACAGGTCAAAGAATACTGGGTGAATGTGTTTGTCCGTTTTAGGCTGAGAATTTAAGCCCAATTATTATTGTATATTTCCTAGTACACCTTCGTATGCGCTTCAATACCCATAACGCATCAGTGACCCAGCATCATTATTGTATACTGTAGTTGAAACCCTCTATTTGAATTTAGGAGATCTATTTTGTCAACAGAGTCGGCATCAACAGAATTTAAGTATAGGTTAGTCACTCGCAGTGACTTTGATGGGCTTGTTTGTGCCGTCTTATTGAAAGAATTAGATTTAATTGATGATATTAAATTTGTGCATCCAAAGGACATGCAAGATGGCGTTATTGATATTTCAACTAATGATATTACAACGAATCTTCCCTATGTACCTGATTGTTATTTGGCGTTTGATCATCACTTAAGCGAAATATCAAGAAGTGGAAACGTGACTAAGAAAAATCATATTATCGATCCAAAAGCACCTTCGGCAGCTCGCGTTGTGTTTGACCATTATGGTGGTAAAGATGTGTTCCCAGATGCGTGGGAAGAAATGATGGATGCGGTCGATAAAGCCGATTCTGCGCAGTTCACCAGAGATGAAATTTTTAATCCAAAGAGCTGGGTCTTGCTAAATTACTTAATGGATAGCCGCACAGGCTTAGGTCGATTTAGAGAGTTTCGTATTTCAAACTATCAGTTGATGATGGAACTTATAGATTGTTGCCGAACGCAAACTATTGATGAAATAATGGCACTGCCAGATGTTCAAGAACGAGTGACCTTGTATTTTGAACATACAGAGCAGTTCAAACAACAAGTCACTGACTGCGCAACCGTTTATGATAATTTGGTGGTACTAGATTTACGCGATCAAGATGTTATTTATGCGGGTAATCGTTTTATGATTTACGCAATTTTTCCTCAATGTAATATATCGATTCACCAAATGTGGGGCTTTCAAAAGCAGAACATCGTATTCTCAATTGGTAAATCAATTTTAGATAGGAACTCTAAAACCAATGTTGGAGAGTTATGCCTGCAATTTGGTGGTGGCGGACATATGGCCGCGGGCGGCTGTCAGATAAATAATGATGCTTGCGATGAGACACTCCAAGCATTGATTAGCAAAATTACGTCTAATGGATAATTAGTTTATATATTTTATTCGTTGATGCTTGTGCATAAAGACGTTCTCTTTACATTAACGTTTTTCAAGATCAAATAAGTAACAAAAAAGGGATGCGAAAGAGCATCCCTTTTTGATTTTTTAGTTTATTTAAACGCGTTCGAAAATGGTCGCGATGCCTTGGCCTAAACCAATACACATGGTTGCTAAACCAATTTCTTTATCGTTTGCTTCCATCAAATTAATTAGCGTTGTTGAAATACGTGAGCCAGAACAACCTAGTGGGTGGCCTAGTGCAATCGCACCACCATTTAAGTTAACTTTGTCTTCGTATTCATCCATCCAGCCCAAATGCTTAATACAAGACAATGCTTGTGCCGCGAATGCTTCGTTGAATTCCGCTAATTCAATATCTTGCATTGTCATGCCAGCGCGCTTTAATGCTTTTTGTGTCGCAGGAACAGGACCAAAGCCCATAATTGCAGCATCACAACCAGCAACGGCCATTGCACGAATTTTCGCGCGTGGGGTTAAACCAAGTTCTTTCGCACGACTTGCAGACATGATCAACATAGCTGAAGCGCCGTCAGATAGTGCTGATGAGGTACCCGCTGTGACTGAGCCGTTAACGGGGTCAAACACGGGTCTTAAACCAGCAAGGCCCTCTATAGTAGTTTCAGGTCGAATTACTTCATCCTGCTCAATTAAGCGCAATACGCCACTGGCATCATGACCTTCAATAGGCACTATTTCATTCCAACGACCTTCAACGGCTGCTTTATGGGCGCGTTGATGAGAACGCGCAGCAAACGCGTCTTGCATTTCACGTGTGATGCCATTTTGACGACCTAATAGTTCAGCTGTCATTCCCATGCTGCCGGAGGCGCGTGCTGCATGTTTCGCGATACCTGGGTGGAAATCTATATTAAAATCCATTGGTACGTGTCCCATGTGCTCAACACCACCAATCATGTAAATGTCACCGCGACCAGGCATAATACCTGACGCTGCATCATGCAAAGCTTGCATCGATGATCCACATAAACGGTTAACTGTAACAGCCCCCGTGCTTCTTGGGATTTGTGTTAACAACTGAGCGTTTCGAGCTATGTTGAAGCCTTGTTCTTTGGTTTGCTGAACACAGCCCCAAATAATATCTTCAATTTCAGAGGGGTCAACACCCGGGTTGCGCTCTACTAATTTTGTCATTAAGTGTGCGGACAAAGTCTCAGCGCGCACATTTCTAAAAACACCACCCTTGGAACGTCCCATAGGGGTACGAATACAATCGATAACTACGACATCTTTCATTTTTATCTCCTCTGGTGACTTAGGCTGATTGTGAAAAGTAAGATTTTCCAGAAGACGCCATTTCGCGCACGCCATCTGAAATGTGATAAATTGGACCTAAACTTGCGTACTTGTCGGCTAATGCCACAAAGTTTGCTAGTCCCATGGTTTCAATATAACGGAATATGCCACCTCTGAACGGAGGGAAACCTAAGCCAAATAATAATGCAATATCTGCCTCTGCCGCACTGTCTACAATACCTTCTTCTAGACAACGAATAGCTTCGTTCGCCATTGGGACCATCACACGAGCAATAATCTCATCTTTGTCGAACTCTTTAGTTGCAGCAACGTGATCTTCAAACAATGCGTAAGCCTCTGGCGATGCTTTTTTCGCTTGGCGTCCACGCTTATCTAGCGAGAAGTCATAGAAACCTTTACCATTTTTCTGACCAAACCGACCTGCTTTATAAAGTAACGTAACCGGATCATTATCAATTTTTTGCATACGCTCAGGAATGCCATCTGACATAACGCTTGAAGCGTGATCAGCAGTGTCCATGCCAACAACATCAAGCAAGAATGCAGGACCCATGGGCCAACCAAATACTTTTTCCATTACTTTATCAACGGCAGTAAAGTCAGCACCGTCGATTAATAATTGGCTAAAGCCAGCGAAGTAGGGAAATAAAACACGGTTAACCAGGAAACCAGGACAGTCATTTACAACGATAGGTGTTTTACCCATTTTAAGTGTTGAAGCAACAACCGCGCTAATTGTGGCGTCCGACGTATTTTCACCCCGAATAATTTCAACCAATGGCATCTTATGTACTGGATTGAAAAAATGCATTCCGCAAAAACGTTCTGGCTTTTGTAAGCTTTTCGCTAACTGATTTATGGAAATTGTCGAGGTGTTTGAACAAATAATAGCATCATCAGAAACTGTCTTTTCAGTATCCGCTAAGACAGCAGCTTTGATTTTCGGATTTTCAACCACCGCTTCTATAATTAGGTCTGCATTGGCAATCGCATTTTGATCAAGTGTTGGAACTATCTTGTTCAATGTCGACGCCATTTTCTTTGCATCAACTTTGCCGCGCTGCATGCCCTTTTCAAGAATGCTAGAGGCTTCTTTTAAACCAAGATCGAGAGCAGCTTGGTTGATGTCTTTCATAATGGTAGTGATGCCTTTAACTGCGCCCTGATAAGCAATACCGCCACCCATAAT
>JAWUVZ010000021.1:0-31413 GCA_034112105.1 Glaciecola sp.
GACGGTATCACTCTGATCCAGCAATATATTGAATCGCCAGAACCGTTTATTATTCGGCATGAGGTCATTGGTGGAAAGTTTCTTTATGGCGTGAAGGTTGATACATCCCAAGGATTTGAACTATGTCCTGCAGATGCGTGCTCTATTGAAGATATGTTTTGTCCTACCGTTTATATTAAAACGACGCTAAAAGCAAAATTTGAAATTCTAGAGAATTACCGTCCATCATTTATTGACAGCTATGAAACATTCCTTAGAGATAATCACATTCAGATCGCAGGTATTGAAGCAATTCAGGACTCAAATGGAAATAGCTATGCCTATGATGTTAACACCAATACTAATTATAATTCAGACGCCGAAAAAATAACAGGGCAATTTGCCATGTTAGAGATGGCAAAATATCTTGCTGATAAACTGCAAAATAGTTAAAAAACGCATTGGTCTACTAACCTTATTACTGAGAAGAGCCTATGACTCGCAAACCATCCCTAGCGTCTCTAAGCATTAATGCAGGCGCTCCTAAAGCAAAGAAAGGGAATGCTTTTCGGCACGGCCCAGAGTTCGCTAGCACCTTTCACTTGTCAGGTGATGTCGATCCAAAAATGTATCAATATGGACGTTTTGGCCAGCCTACTTGGACCAGTCTAGAGGCCGGCTTAGCAGAATTAGAAGGTGGCGACACGGTTATATTCCCCTCAGGAATGTCAGCCGCAAGCGCAATATTGACCAGCCTTCTGAACCCAGGTGACACTGTCTTACTGCCAAGCGATGGTTATGCTCCGGTGCGTTACTATACCGAACAATATTTAATCAGATTTGGTATAAAACTAAAAACAATTGCCACCCGTGATATCGATAATTTTAATTTTGAAGGCATCGCCCTCGCGTTATTAGAAACACCAAGCAATCCAATGCTCGACACTTTTGACATACACAAGGCCGCGAACAAAATACATCAACAAGGCGGTCTTTTAGCTATCGACAACACCACACTAACATTTCTAGGACAGCAGCCATTGGCTTTGGGGGCTGATATTTCAATGAGTGCGGATACTAAGGCTGTTAATGGTCACAGTGATGTTGTATTTGGTCATGTCTCAAGCATAGATAAGTCGATTAGTGACAAAATCCGAGACTGGCGTAAAGCTTCAGGCAATATTCCAGGGCCTATGGAAACCTGGCTTGTCCACAGAAGTCTATCTACATTGGATGTTAGATTACAGCGCATGTGTGACACTGCCCTGTTATTAGCAAATGAATTGAAAAATCATGCTAAGGTCTTATCGGTTCGTCACCCTGGGCTTGCTTCCGACCCGTCGCATGCTATCGCTAAACAACAGCAACAACTATTCGGTTTCATTATCAGCTTTGAATTGGAGAACAAGGATACTGCAGATAAATTTCTCGCAGCGTGCCAATTAGTCTATGTAGCCACCAGTTTTGGCGGTGTGCATAGTATTGCTGAGCGCCGTGCGCGCTGGGGAACAGACCAAATAGCAGAAGGGATGATCCGATTTAGCGTAGGTTGTGAACGCCATGACGACCTAATTGATGACGTACTGAGCGCGTTGGACAGTCTTTAAGGGGGCCTCGTATAGTCGTAAACGCATTCCAACCTGAGATCTTAACGGCGAGTTAACTCTCCACGCAGGTTGCGCTTCATCAAACGCTTGCGTTCTTCTGTGCTTAACTCCGGTTTACTCAATAAGTAGTGCAATTTTGCTAACGTTGCCTCTGGTGTCATATCGCCCCCTGAAATTAATCCGGTATCTTGCAAAAAATGACCATTTGCGTAGCCGGTCATGTTAACCGTTCCTCTAAAACACTGGGTGCAGTTGACAACAATTACCCCATTTTCTTGGGCTTCAACCAACTGTCCCAACAACGCTTTATTTTGCGGAGCATTACCTACGCCATAACTTAATAAAATAAGTGCATTAACCGGTTGTTGAATAATATTTTTTACCACATCTGCGGAAATACCAGGATAAAGGCTAACTAAACCGATAGGTTGCGGAGTTACTGGACTTACTTTTAATCTGCGGATATTGTGAGGGTTCGCAGCACTTTGGTCAGACACCAGAGTGCTAACTTCGTTTTGACCGTCCTCAAAAATACTATCAAATACGCTGACAACATCGTGATTCACCTCAATATTAATACCCGCTTCCAACAATGCAGGAAAGTTGGGGGAATCAAATGCATCAAACCCATCAGCATCTACTTTGCGCACTCTATTTCCACGATAGAGTTTGTTGTTGAAGAATAAGGTTACTTCTGGAATGGGGTAATTTGCTGCAATATACAGCGCATTTAATAAATTAGTTTGTCCGTCGGATCTCAATTCGGCTAATGGTATTTGAGATCCTGTTACAATAACTGGCTTGCCCAAATCCTCGAGCATAAAGGACAGCGCCGATGACGTATATGCCATCGTATCGGTGCCATGTAAAATGATAAAGCCATCGTAATCTGCGTAATGCTCAGCAATATCATCCGCGATTAACTGCCAATCAGACGGAGACATATCGCTTGAGTCAATCAAATGGTCATATTCATGAATAGTGAACGCCGGCATTTCACTGCGGTGAAACTCTGGCATATTAAGTAAGGTTTCGCTTAGATAGCCAGCAGCAGGAACAAACCCATTGCTAGAAGGCTTCATACCAATCGTTCCGCCTGTGTATGCTACATAAATATGCTTACGCATGGGACTCACCTTATACCAACATGACTTTTTTTAATCGTTTCAGTAATGCCTGATCTGTTTTTTGCAAAGGGCCGCAGCTGATCCATTCGCTTAGTAATTCATTTTTAGTCGGTACATCACTACCCTGCAATCTAGCCGCCATAAGCTGCAATTGCAGTTGCTTGCGTTGGACATCATCCGACTTATTACTAGGTAAACCAGCGATAATCTCAGATTGAATAGTCAACTCTTTGCGTTTACCATCGCATTTTTTACCGGCTGACGACTGCATGATTTGCTTATACTTATTAGGCAATTCATCTACATTCTGTGGCAAAGTGTCGTCAGTCCAGGCTGCTAAAGCATCAAATAATGATTGCCACTGGGCTGCATTTTTTTGTTCTTCCAATTCAACTTGCTTGGCTTGATGTTGCTGTAAAATAACATCCAACTTCTGTTGTTCTGTTTTTGCCTGTCGACTTGGAATATCATGAAGTTTTTGACTCAGCACATCTATGTTAGCCATAAAGTCAGACAAATCTTTCATTTCCCTGGCGCCACTAAGTTGCTGGTTTAAGGTGCCCGCTAACTCGTGAAATTCAGCTTTAACTCGCGTAAGTTCGGTCGCATCTGAATTTCTTTTTTCATTAATTTTTGTAAACACAGCATCATTCGCCTTGCGAAATGCTAACCACAACTCATCGTCGTTCTGTTTACCAGAAAAACCAATTTCTTTCCATAGTTGCTGATATTGTTTTGCCGTTTCAGCGGCACTACTAACATCATCAATAGCATCGAGTTGCTGGGCTTTTATTAACAGCATTTTTTTGCGTTGCAAATTTTCAGAATAAAATCCATCTAAGCGCAATTGAATTGGCTTTAACGCACTTTGATAACCTTTTTGCAGCTTGCGACGATCAACTTGTTCTAAGTTCCCTAAAACACGCCATTTCTTATTAATAGCGCTTAATAAACGCCCCAAGGTGGCCTCATTTTCATGCGCACTCAAGGCGCTTAATTCATCAATAATTGTTTTCGCGAATTGCGCATTCTCCGCTCGAATTTTGTCTTGTTCGCTATAGTACTCTCTGCATGGTAAAAACGCTTTTTCTATCGCTTCATCGAATCCTTTATTCAGCGCATCATCTTCATCGGTTCCTAACTTCCCTAGCTCATTCCACTGAGACCTAAACATTTTCACGATATGTACTCTGTCAGGAATGCTCTCAACATTGCTTTGCGATGCCAATGCATTGACTTCCTCAAGCAACGCCGGCTTTCTTGAGCCAGCAATAAATGCCTGAAGCTCTTGCAACTCTATGGTTTTTTCATTCAATTCTGTGTACAGTTTTGAGAGCCCTTTGTGACTTTGCTCAGGCAAATTTTCATACATCTTCTGCGCGTATTTAAAGGTTGCTAACGCAGCTTTAAAACTACCCTGATCAATCATTCTCTGGACAGCTTTAAGCTTACCTAATGTCTTTTTTTCTTGCTGTTTAAGTTCCTCCTGAACAGCAGAAATTTTATCTCGATATTTCTTTTCAGTCTCATCCCAAGCCGCTGTAGTTGACTTAGGCAGCGCCAGAGTAACTTTCGCCAATAAATGCTTCCATTCATTTTTTAGCTGTTTTAATACAACCGCAAGTTCATCATCTGTTAACTCTTCAGAAACTGCTTGTAACTGCGCAACCAGTGCTTTCGCAACGTCGTGCGTTTCACGCGCATTAGGTAGTTGATTTAAGAAACCTTGGTACTTATCTATACTTAATGACAATGACTTAATCGTGCGCTTATGGGCCACGGTTTGCGGACGTTTAGTAGCGTCATCAATATCAATACTGATATCAGCTAGTGCATTGCTCAGTAATTTAGACTGAGCAAGTAAACTCGGGTCGTCAATTGATCCTAAAATAGCATCTATTTGCTGCTTCACTTCTTTAAAACGTTCATCTATTTCAGACAAGGCATTGGTTGTTTGTTTGAGTTCGTTGGTGCTCTGCCAGTCTTCTTTTAATATCGCTAAGCGTTTTTCAACAGCCTCGTTTACACGTAAATACTTTTCAGCCAGCAACAATGCAGTTTCCTCATCCAATACCTGAAACTGTGCTTTGTATTGTTCAAATTCTTGACAAAGTTGCTCTTTGTTTTCATATATCTGTTCGTAATCCCCATTATCTTTTAGCGCAAGAAGTTTAGAAATAACTAATGTAGCCTCTTGTTTCAGTTTTATCGGTAATGCCGCTAAGACTCTCAATGATTCGATTTTTACATCAATGGCGTTTTTCACAACATCATCGTTGGCGAATTTAAGCATCTTACTCAATTCATTAATATCGTCTGTACGAGTAACAATAACTAGTTGCTGAGCTAAGTTGGCGTGATCTTTAAAATACAGGCGATTCGTATTTTGTTTGTTTATCTTCAATAGTACAGCAAGTGCCAACACATCATCATTTTGTAAACGTTGATTACTAAACAACATTTGTTCAAGTAAAATGATATTTTTAGACTCGACAACAAATGAATTAAAGTCAGATCTACTTAACATCGTTGAATTGGGATTATTAACCTCAACGAATACTTTTTCGTGAGCTTGTTTTTTTACTCTTGTATTCTCTGCTGTCTCCGATGCCTTTAGCCATAATGGAAACGAATTAAGCTTGTCCAATGCGGCAAGGCTGACGCTCGCCTGGCTATCGTTAAACGCAAGCTCGTGCAACGCTTGTTTGTCTGCTGACTTGTCTAATGACAAATTTGCAATTGCCGCCAAGCGCATTTCTGGGTTTGAATTGAGGTGTTTTGCTTTGAAAAATCGATCAAATATCATATTGTTTAAACCGCGCAATCGTATTTAAGTCATGAGTACTGCTTTGCTCTGCAGTTTCTGGTTTAGTATCTTTGCCTAGTGCTTTATCAAACTCTTTTTTGAGTTCTGAGCGACTTTTTTGTACTACTTCACCGTTTTTACCAATCGTCATGTGCTCTTCCGATTGTTCAACTCTCGCTTGGTACATTAATACCGCTTGCAATGAATTGCTTTTTTGCTCTTCTGATAACCGATTGCCATCAGGCCATTTACCAATTTCAACAGCAGTGCGCAAATTCTCATATATTTGCGGTGTCATCGCCTCAACTAGTTGCTGAATATTCACGTTTATTTCCTTTTTCTCAATGCCAGCCTGACACGATTTATGGCATACCAAACAAAACCAACGATGGTGGTAGCTATTGATAAGTTATATTGAATTTCACCGGGCTCAGATCCCCCCCAATAAATAAAGCCGAAACCGGTTATAAACATCAATATCGCGAGCATTGACTGATTTTGCAACCTTTGCATCGCTTTATAATGTACAAATTTTGCTTTTCTTTCCATATCTTCTGACGTTGCATCGCCAATATTAAATTCGCAATGGCTGCATGACTTTGCTTTGTCAGAAATAGGTTTTGAACAAGATGGGCATGCTGTAATAGCCATACGTGTCTCCGTTTACATTTGGTTCTAAGGACTAATTTGACTTATCTAGTACGTAAAAAAAGGTTAATCGACCATTCGAATAACCTTTTCCCTTAATATTAAGTTAATTTTTATTTTTTGTATTTATCCCAGTATTCATTCATTGATTCTTTCATTTCTTTTCTCAGCATCATAATACCGATCAAATTTGGCAATGTCATAACCACAATAGCAACGGCTGACAGCGCCCAAACTAATGTTGTGTCTGAAATTGCAGCCCAGAAAAAACCGGCACAGTAAATGACTCGATATGGCATGACTGAGCGTGGGCCTAGCAAATATGTCATCGCTCTATCGCCATAATACGACCAAGCAATTGCGGTTGAAAACGCAAACAACAATAAGCCGATAGACACTATATACTTGCCAAACTCACCAAAATAGCCTCGCGTAAATGCAATGGCAGTTAGGTTGGCTGAGTGAACCAGTGATTTACCTTCTACAATTATAGTTGGTTTAACTAAAGCACCATCATCAACTTTAAGTATCCCGGTGAACCGGTCTTCGGATGATCCAACACTATAAGTCACATTTTCTGCAAATGACCGACTGTTCAGCAGTGTGAAGCCACCTGTCGTTGCGATGCCATTCAACACCTGAATTTCACCTGTAAAATTGGTTACTTCTTCACCCTCCTCGTTATTCAAATGCAAGAAAAGTTTGTTCGTATCTTCACTGTTTGACTCGTCATATTGACCAGCCATAAAGGTCATATCAGAGCGGTCAAATATGTTTTGATGCTTCTCTTTCCATACACCAGAAGACAAAATAACTAAGCCTGTGAGCGTACAAATAATAATAGTGTCGATGAATGGCTCTAAAATAGACACCATACCTTCCGAGACAGGTTCTTTGGTTTTGGCGGCTGCGTGTGCAATAGGAGCAGAACCCTGACCGGCTTCATTACTAAACAAACCTCTGTTAACACCGCGGTTAAAAGCATAAGCAAGCGTTGCGCCTAAAAAGCCACCTGCAGCAGCAGAGCCAGTGAATGCATCGCTAATTACTGAGGTAAAAGCGGGACCAACATTTTCTATATTAGCGAAAATAACTGCAAAGGCACCAATAATATAGATGAGTGCCATTATCGGAACAATTCTACTCGTTACCGCAGCGATACGAGTGATACCGCCTAAAATGACAAGGCCCAGTAAAATTGATAATATCGCACCAACAACCACTGGTGAGAAACCAAATGTTGCTTCCATACTAGTCGCAATACCATTACTTTGTGGCAAGTTACCCGTACCAAAAGAACTGATTACGGTTGCAATAGCAAAGGCAACAGCTAACCATTTCATGTTCAGTCTGCGGTCCATATAATACATTGGGCCACCTGCCATTGTGCCATCTTCAGTTTTAACACGGTATTTATGGGAAAGTGTTACTTCTACAAATTTTGTCGTCATTCCTAAAAATGCAGTTGCCCACATCCAAAATAACGCGGCTGGGCCACCAAGGAAAATAGCGAAAGCTACGCCACTAATATTCCCCGTACCAACGGTACCTGAGAGTGCAGTCGTTAACGCCCTAAAATGCGTTGTATCGCCTGGTTCATCGGCCTTATCATATTTACCGGTAACGACTAACCAAGCGTGCTTGAAAAATCTAATTTGCGGAAATTTAAGATAAATAGTGAAGAATGCGCCTACACCTAAGAGTGCGTAAGGAAACCAAAAAGCACTGCCCAAAAATCCATCAAGCAGATTAAAAAAACCTAATAATCCTTCCAAAATTATATCCTCTTGTTTTTATTTTTATTTTTACGGTTAATTTTGTTTAAGCGCGAACAACATTAGCATAATTTGTTAGCAACTTGGTAAATTACCGCAGTTTGCCACTTACGGCTCTTACTGCAATCAATAAATCTTCACCTAGCTGCTGACAGCGCGGTGCAGACCATCCATAAGCAGGATCTGGCAAATTATTATTATCTTTAAACGGCATTTCAAGTGTATATGAAAGGCAATCATAACGGTGTCCAACTGCATTACAAGCAATGGTAATATTTCCCGTACCCGGTTCGTCCTTGTCATATCCATAGACATCTTGAAATTCTGGAGTTGCCAACATTAATGCTTCTTTAAAACGATTTTCGAGCATTTCTAAACGCTCGTTATAATTGGTATTACCTTCACATCCAGCAACAAAATTGTAGGGTAATGACTCGTCCCCATGGATATCTAAAAACATATCAACACCATATTTATCCATCGCTTGAAGTGTGTACAATACTTCCGGACTTTTTTCTGCGCTAGGGTGCTCCCATTCTCTATTCAAGTTAGTACCAATGGCATTAGTGCGCAAGTGACCACGAGCTGATCCATCTGGATTCATGTTGGGGATCACGTAAAAAACATTGTCTTCGAGTAACTGTTTTGCAACGCCGTCATCCTCATCCAATAAACGGCGAACTAAACCTTCAACTAACCACTCAGCCATAGACTCACCGGGGTGTTGTCTTGCAGTTACCCATATTTTATTTTTCCCCGCCGCTTCCTCACCTATCACTAATAAGGACATATCACGCTTATCTAAAGTAAAACCGATATGTCTTAGCTCACAATCAAAAGACATTTGCGCTGCTGAAATAAAATCTTGATGGCGCTCGTAGCTATAAGGCGTAAAATATGCAAAGTATACAGAGTCATATTCTGGCACAAAATCAAAAGTCAGGTTGTTGCCGTCGAATTCAGTATCGACTCTAAACCATTCTTCACGATCATAAGAAGCAAGTGCTTGATAACCAGGCCATCCATCAGGATAAGCAGACTTATCTAAGTCAGTAATAACCAGTTTATGTTCAACAAATTTAGTTGACTGCATTTTGAAGTGAAACCATTGATAAAATGCTGAACCGTTATCAGGATTTATGGCTAACTTAATATTTTGAGGATCTGTGGCTTGAATAACTCGAATATTACCGCTATCGAATTGACTAGTTATTATCATTTTAAGACTCTACTCCTGCGTTTCTCCCACTTTACCATACGCAATTTTATTCGGTAATATAGTTAAGCGCTTTTCTAACGTTTAATTCATTCATTATTAGCATTTAAGTGAAATAACCTACTTGTTAATATATTTACAGGGTTTCAGTTCTCAATATTAGACCCAATGATGTGCTGTAACCCATATTATGTTTAATCACCTGTAAGTTTTCATTCAAAATGTAATAGGTTGGATATCCGCTGATATTAAAACGTTTCTTATGCGCCTCGCCACCAAGCAAAACAGCACCCTGCACACCAGCGTCTTTGACAAAAGCCTGTATTTCTTCTAGTGACTGATAATCCAAGGCAACTCTGACAACGTTAAATTCGCCGGTGTCAACAACATCTAAATTGCCGATGCTCATCTTACAAACAGTGCACCAAGGCGCGAAAAAGTAGAGTAGTGTTTTTTTATCACTCGGTTCAAGGGAATACATGTCGCCATTTAACCGAATAAAGTTTTGAGTAGCAATTTGAATAGAACCGTCATCCTCTAAAAGGTTACGATTTTGATATGCCATGAAGCCAGCGATGATGATGACACCGATAAGTATGTCTCGAGTCCATGAGCTTTTTTTTAAAAACGATTTAATATTCAAATTGATTCCAAGTGATGTTGCGGGTTGTAATCGTTTTACATTATGGCTTGTCGCCGCACCTAAATAGACACGGCGACGGTACCAAAAATTTCACCTACTTGGATCAAGCACCCACAATATTGACTTGAGGAACCAGTGGATACTTTAATCCAGCCATATCTCTTACTACTCGCATAACCTGACAGCTATAGCCGAACTCGTTGTCATACCATATATATAATGTTGCACGGTTTTCGGCAACAATAGTTGCTTGCGAGTCAACAACACTGGCAGCTCTTGTACCCACTAAATCGGTTGATACTATTTCTTTTGATGCAGTGAAGTCGATCTGGTGTTGCAAGTCAGAGAACAAACTGACTGTTTGCAGATAGTTGTTGATACTTTCCTTATCTGTTACTGATTTTAAGTTTAAGTTTAAAATCGCCATAGACACATTCGGTGTCGGAACTCTTATCGCGTTGCCTGTTAATTTACCAGCCAGTTGCGGATAAGCTTTAGCAACAGCTTTGGCTGCACCTGTTTCAGTAATCACCATATTCAATGATGCACTGCGCCCTCTCCTATCAGCCTTGTGATAATTGTCGATCAAGTTCTGATCATTGGTAAATGAATGGACAGTTTCAACATGTCCATTTTCAATCCCATACTCTTCGTCCAATGCCTTTAATACAGGGGTGATTGCATTGGTAGTGCAACTGGCTGCCGACAATATTTTATCTGTGGCCAATATATCGTTATCATTAACCCCGTGTACAATATTCTTGATATCGCCTTTACCTGGTGCTGTTAACAATACCTTAGCCACACCCTTTGACTTAAGATGCAAGCCTAAACCTTCTTCATCACGCCACATTCCCGTATTATCTACGATAATTGCGTTGTTAATGCCATACTGGGTGTAATCAATTTCATCAGGACTATTCGCATATATGACTTGAATATAAGAACCATTGGCTTTAATCGCTTTACGTTCTTCATCAATCGTAATGCTCCCGTTAAAGGGCCCATGCACCGAATCACGGCGCAACAAGCTCGCTCGTTTTTCCAAATCGCCCTCTCTACCACCACGCACAACAATGGCACGTAGTCTAAGTTTATTATTCTTACCCTGACGTTCAATGAGCAGTCTAGCCAATAAGCGTCCAATACGACCAAAACCATATAAAACCACGTCGGTAGGTTGATGATTATCAGCGGCGTTATGAACTGCTTTTAGCTCTTCATTTAAATAAGCCTGCAAATCCGTTCGATTCTTTCCATCATTCGCTTTGCCTGTTTTATCAGCATAATAGAAATCAAACGCTAGCTTACCTATATCAATTTCTACCGGAGCCAATTGCATTTTACTAACAGCTTCGAGTACAGGCCAACTTTCTCTTAAACGCAATTTCTCGCCTTCATGGCGCCTTACTGTGCGATGTGCCTTAATTACATCGATGGCGCTCGCATTTAGTAAAGTGCGACCATACACTGTAATCTCAACACAATGGTTGCGATAAAGACTACCAATGATAGGTAGCATTTTCTCCGCAAATTCCTGTCTTTCTTGCCAACTAGATAATAAATCCTGTTCGAACTGCTGATTCATGCAAAATGCCCTCTAAACGTCGTTTAAGTGTTGCTATTAACTGTCCAATATCGCGCGTCATAAACGGCAATGCTCGAATTGCGTTTGCGCATTCTATGCAATCCGTCCAGTTATGCCAAATTGTTGATAAATTTCACTTCTTTAGGATTTCTTACGAACAGCGTGATTATGTTTGTAATTTGTCTACAAACAACGCATTGCATTGATATTTTTAATACAGTAGGTGCCTAGCAAACTGGCTAAACAAAGGATTATATTAATCAAACAAGGTGAAAAAAATCGGATTGAAAATAAAAAAAGACCGTAACCGACTGTTTACAAATCACTATTACTAAAATTAATGGGACTATAAAGAAAATAGGCACTTTGAGTAGCGCCCACGAAGTCAAAACATTCAGATGTAACAAACTTACATCAAAAAAAGTGCAATTAAATTAATTTCACTCAATCTGTTTGGTTTGTAAAGCTCAACGATATTGAATTTACGCAATATCTCTGTCCATTTGGTTTTGGACCATCATCGAACGCATGACCCAAATGCGCATCACAATTTTTGCATACAATTTCAGTTCTTTGCATTCCTATAGAATTATCAGGACGATAAAGCACATTAGCATCTTCGCTCTGTTCAAAAAATGAAGGCCAACCACATCCGGAATCAAACTTAGCGGTAGATGCAAATAAAGTTGCACCACAGCATTTACATAAATAATTGCCTGTTGCTTTATTATCTAGTAAACGGCCTTTCCGAGTCAGCTTGACGAGTTACTCTGTATTCTTCATCGTTTAATTTGTCCTTCCAAGGGTCACTCATCTTGCTTACCTTTTAATAATAACTTGAGGTCTGCTCGGGCTATTCCATTCTATATGGTATTTTTTACTTTCTGGTTTATCCACACGCGAAAACGTGTGAGCACCAAAAAAGTCACGTTGACCTTGCAATAGGTTAGCAGGCAACACTTCGCAGCGATATGAATCATAGTAACTTAAAGATGATGACATCGCAGGACAAGGTATACCCGCAATCGTTGCAGACGCTATCGCTTTACGCCAATTTGATTGATATTTTTTTATTTGCTGGATAAAGAATGGATCCAATAGCAAATTTTCTAAATGTTCGTCATTTTCATAAGCTTTAGTGATAGATTGCAGAAAAACAGCGCGTATTATGCAGCCAGCACGCCAAATTTTAGCTATTTCAGCAAAGTCTAATGTCCAACCATGCTCTTTAGCAGCAATATTCATTAGCTGGAAACCTTGAGCATAAGCACATATTTTCGAACAATAAAGAGCATCATGCAGCTGCTTTATGACCGTTTTTTTAGACTCAATTTGGGTCATTGAGGGATCCGGACCTGACAGCTTTTGACTAGCAATAACGCGTTCTTCCTTGAAAGCAGACAAGCTTCTTGCAAAAACAGCCTGGGTAATAGTTTGCGCCGGACTTCCTACTTGCAAAGCACTAACAGCTGTCCATAAACCGGTTCCTTTCTGCCCTGCTTTGTCCATAATCACGTCAACAAGTGCCCCACCCGTTTCAGGATCAATCTGGTCTAACACTTCTGCACTAATTTCAATAAGGTAACTATTTAATTCACCCTTATTCCATTCTCGATATGTTTGCGCTATTTCTTTAGGACTCATATCGAGCCCATTGCGCATAATATGATAAGCCTCACAAATAAGCTGCATATCAGCATACTCGATGCCATTGTGAACCATCTTCACATAATGACCCGCGCCAACTGGACCGATGTAAGTAGTGCATGGTTCGCCCTCTGTAACTGGCTTACCTGGTTCATAAGACTCAATAGGCAAGCTTGTCTTAGGGTCAACTTTCGCGGCTATCGCTTTCCAAATAGGCTCAATACGAGTCCATGCATACGGATCACCCGATGGCATAAGTGAAGGGCCAAAACGAGCACCAACCTCACCGCCAGAAACCGCAGTGGAAAAGAATATGAACTTGCCTTTGTATTTGGCCTCACGCTCGACCGAGTCGGTCCAAAGGCTATTTCCAGTATCCACAACAATGTCGTCGGCTTGAACACCAGCATCAATTAAGTGGTGACAAACATGATCAACGGGTTCACCAGCGGGAACGGAAACTATGATGGTATGAGGGGCCTTTAGATTTTTTAACAATTCAGTATATGAACGACAGCCAACAACCCGCGGTTCAGGGGTTTTTCGCTCTAATTCGTCCTGACTTAAGATAGCGTCTATTTTACTCTGGTCAAGGTCAAAACAAGCCACTTTATACCCGTTATCAACTAAATTAAGCGTGAGGTTCTTTCCCATCACTCCCAATCCTATAAACCCTATATCACATAAGGTTGATGCTTCATTTTTTTCGGGATTTGCGGATGATGCACTCATGCATAGCTCTCTTAACTGTTAATCGACTTAAGATCATACCACTCAAAGTACAATCGGATAAACAGCTTTACGATATCTTTTGTATCCAGATAGACTTAAGCTGCATTCAACGCAGCATCAATCATTAAGCTTTAACAAACAAAAACTACGCGATTTCATCATGAACAGCGGACTGACTTGATGTCCGCCATATAGCGAAACATCGCTCTGGGCTGTATCGAGCACACATTTCCAATCTTGAGTGTTCAACAATAACGGTAAATTAAATTCAACATTTTCTTTGGAACTGTTAACAATATAAAGCCACTCCTGAAAGACGACGTCAGACGGGTCTCCTAATGAGCTAGTATCGCCCACCAAGTGCAATGCGAAACAGTGATGGCTATCATTAGTCCAATCTTGATCGCGCTTGTGTGTGCCGTCTACCCGATACCAGTCAGTTGTTTCAATATTAACTTCATTGTCGAACTGATCATCTTCAAACATCATTCGGCTTAACAATGGGTTGTTTTTTCGCAGCGCAACAACGTGTTGGCTAAACGCGAGAAATGCTGACTGTTTTGCGTCTAACTGCCAATTTAACCAATTGAGTTCGTTGTCCTGGCAATAAGCATTGTTGTTACCTTCTTGAGAGCGACTCAACTCATCGCCTCCTAATATATGAGGGGTTCCTTGAGACAGTATTAGAGTGGCAAACAAATTACGTTTTTGCTTTTCCCGCAAAGACAAAATAGCAATATCGGTCGTTTCCCCTTCTACGCCATAATTATCACTCAAATTATGATTGTGGCCATCGTGATTGTCTTCTAAGTTTGCTAGGTTATGCTTTTGCGAGTAACTAACCAGGTCATGCAACGTGAAACCGTCATGATAAGTTACATTATTGACACTAGTTTGCATCGGTCTAACGCCTTTTGGAAAAACGTCTCTAGAACCCATAAAGCGAGTAGCAAAACCAGCTTTTAAACCCGTATCTGAGCGCCAAAATCCGCGTACTGTGTCTCTAAACTTATCATTAACTTCAAGCCAGTAATCTGGAAATTGTCCCAATTGGTAACCGCCCGGTCCAATGTCCCAAGGCTCAGCTATCATGACAACGCCTTTGAGAATAGGGTCTTGTCTGAGTATTTTAAATACTGCAGCATCTGCACGAAAATCGAGTGGTTCACGGCCTAAAGAGGCCGCCAGATCAAACCTAAAACCGTTAACCCCTATTTCAGTGACCCAATATCGCAATGAATCCATGATGAGAGTCATCATGTAGGTATTTGCAGAGTTTACCGTATTGCCGCAACCAGAGTAGTTGATATAAGTTGGCGTGCTTAACTCATTATTTTCAATTTGTAAGTACGCGTCTTTGTGACAAAAACCTTTAAAAGATAGTATATTGCCCGGCTCGCCACTTTCAGCTGTATGATTAAAAACAACATCCAATATGACTTCAAAACCTGCTTTTTGATACTCACTCACCATATGCTTGCATTCAGCCAGTGCATCCTTCACGCAGTATCTAGGATCGGGACTAAAAAAGTTAATAGGGTTATATCCCCAATAATTAGTTAATCCTTTTTCAGTAATAAAAGGTTCTGGCATAAAGGCAAAAATAGGTAAAAACTGAATACAGGTAACGCCCAATTCTTTAAAGTGCGCCAAAATACTGGGGTGGCACGCACCTAAGTATGTGCCTTTATGTTTATCTGGCACATCGGGATGCAATTGTGTAAGCCCTTTGATGTGGGCTTCATATATGATCCTATCTTGCTGGGTACTGCCTTTATGTTGATTATTTACAGCGTTACACAACTTGGAAAGAATGGCTCCAGAGACATCTGCGTTAGCGGCACAGGCAGTCACAACTGACTTTGGAATGAAGGTTTGATTGTCCATAACCGACTGGCCTAAAATAGACTTCGTTTTGCCTAAGTAAGCCTCACGGTCCCAATTTAGTGCATGACTTAATTGTTTTGCATAGGGGTCAACAAGTAAGCGCCCTAAATTCATCTCCAAATTGACCTTATGATGCGGTTTTGAATTCACTCTGTAAGCGTATTTCTGACCCTCTTTGATGTTTTTAATAAAGCCAAACCATTTTGACTGAAGACGCTGTTCAAGTTTTATTTGCGCCACTTCATTGTCGGCTTTATCGAACAAGCACAGGTAAACATCTTGAGCATCAGGGCAGTAAATTGAGAAGTTGCAACCATCGCTCTGTAAAGTCGCACCAAAGGGGGAGACTTGACCAGGTAACAAGCTAAAATCGTGACTAGACAATATCTCAAACATAATTAGAGTTTATTCCACTTCAACATTAGCACGCTCAATGGCGGCAGAGTTACGACGATAGAAAAAGGACAATCATTCCATGGCTTATTTTCGCTTTTACAGATTAACTTTGCAGATGAAGCATAGCCACTGCCACCAAATTCAACATTATCAGTATTTAAAATAAGAACGTAATCCCCCTTCTGCTCTACCCCAATACGAAATTTATCTCTTGGAATTGGAGTGAAATTAGCAACCGCCACAATTTGTTCCGTATTACTTGCGTTGCGGCGAAGCAAAGAGACAATCGATTGCTCCGCATTATTGTGATCTATCCAACGAAATCCAGCAGGGTCATGATCGCATTCATACAATGCAGGCGTTGCCTGATATGTTTTATTTAAGCTTCGGTATAGCTTATTAATACCCAAATGCATTGGTTGCTCTAGCAAATGCCAGTCGAGAGAAATATCGTGATTCCACTCACGATCTTGTGCAAATTCATTACCCATAAACTGTAATTTTTTACCCGGATGAGCAAACATAAAACCATAATATGCACGCAAATTAGCTGCTTGCTGCCATTCATCGCCAGGCATTTTTTGTAGCATTGAGCCTTTGCCATGCACCACTTCGTCATGAGAAATAGGTAGTATGAAGTTTTCATCGAAACCATAAACCATACTAAAGGTCAGTTCTGAATGATGGAAACGCCTGTAAGCAGGATCCTTGGCAATGTAATGCAATGAATCATGCATCCATCCCATATTCCACTTAAAACCAAAACCAAGTCCGCCAGCGTCTACCGGCCTAGACACTCCGGAAAATGAAGTTGACTCTTCGGCAATTGTCATTGCCCATGGATATTTAGCATACACTTCTGTATTCATCCATTGCAATAAACTGATGGCTTCATAATTATGATTACCACCATCGACATTTGGGATCCATTCCCCGTCATTGCGCGAATAATCTAGATACAGCATAGATGCGACGGCATCGACTCGGATGCCATCCACATGATATTTATCAAACCAAAATAAGGCATTTGCGACTAAAAATTGGCGTACTGTTTGTTTACCAAAATCGTAAATACATGAATTCCAATCTGGATGCCAACCTTTGCGGGGATCCTCATATTCATATAAATTAGCCCCATCAAAACGCGCTAGACCATGAGCATCCTCAGGAAAATGTGCTGGCACCCAATCGACAATAACGCCGATATTGTGCTGATGACAGGTATCAACAAAAAACTTAAAACTATCGGGGTCGCCAAAACGGCTCGTTGGTGCAAATAGACCAATAGGTTGATAGCCCCAAGAACCGTCAAATGGAAATTCTGATACGGGTAATACCTCTATGTGTGTATAGCCCATATATTCAACATACTCAACTAACTCTTTGGCAAGTTCTTCATAGGTAAAATAACGCTGTTCAATATTTCCAGGCTTACGCCATGAACCTAGATGTACTTCATAAATACTCATTGGAGTTTGATAGTGGTTAATGTTTTTGCGAGTCAACCAATCCTTATCTTTCCATTCGTAAGCACCTTGATCATAAATGACTGAACAATGAGACGGATGCTGTTGATGATGAAAACCCAGAGGATCAGCTTTATCAGGCAATTGATGTCCAGAAGCGTCTTTAAGAGAATATTTATATTGCTCACCTGCCTTGAGGCCCGGAATAAACAATACCCAATATCCCAAATCAGTTTTTTGCATAGGGTGCGACAAGCGATTCCAAATATTAAAATCACCGGTAACCGATACGGCTGAGGCATTTGGTGCAAAAACAGCAAAACGAACACCCGAAATGCCTCTTGATTCTACCAATTGGGCGCCAATTTGTTTATATAAGTTTTCTGGCTGATGATCAACAAAATGAACTGCATGATACGCCTCAGCATCAAACTGATAAGGGTCAATAAAGCGGTGTTTTTGTGAGGCATATTCAGCAACCACTTCATAGATGAAATCATCTTCACTCGGCGTTTTAAATTCACCGACAAATAGACCTTCATCGCTCATCTTTAATTGCGCTATTTTTTTATTATGCTTAGCACAATAAAGGGTCGCTTTTTTGGCCTCTGGTATCCAGAGAGTTACGCTGGTCTGTGTTTTTAACTGCTTAGGCCCTAAAACATCAAAGGGTAGCGCACAATTTCCATGCGTTAATTCTGAATAATTTGCCATATGCGCTCCATTTTTTATTATATTTTACTAGCAACTGACCTTCGATTAGTCAAGTTTGTAGTTAAGGTTAGAATAGCATCATCCTCGAAAATATCCTCTAAATTACGCGACAATTTTCGCTTCCAATTGGGATATTCATTAAACGTTCCTGGAATATTTATCGGCTGATCCATCTGCAACCAATCTTCCAACTGCAAACTTAACAGAGCACTAGAGCCTGATGCCATATGGGTTTGCATTCCATAGTTAAGCTCGGTTGTCATACCCACATCGTTTACATTGTGACTTATGCTACTGGAGATTGAATGATGCCCATGCAGGGTATTTAAGATGTGTTGTTTGTTGTTATGCCTAGCATCATAAAGCGTCGCTAAAACATCAGCATCTGGATACAACCCAACTTCCTTACCTAAAGCAAGGTCATTACAATGCCAATAGCCAATCAAGGTAGGCATATCATGCGTCGTTAACGTTGCCATAGACTGTTGTGGGTAGTGAGAAGGAGCATAGAATCCGCCATCTTCAGCTTGTTCAAAGAAGAAAACGCGATATGAGTACATGCCATTGTCAGCTAACTTCGCACGAATCTCTTGGGGCACTGTACCTAAGTCCTCGCCAATCACTAGACTTTGATTGCGCTGACTTTCTAGCGCTAAAATACCTAATAAATCTTCAACGGGATAACAAACATAACCACCTTGACTCGCATGATCACCTTTGTATACCCACCATAAACGCAATAGTGCCATAACATGGTCAATTCGCAACGCTCCAGAAGCATGCATATTAGATGAAAACAAATCGATAAGCGGTTGATCCGCTGGTTCGTATAGCTTAATTGGGTCCATGGGGGGTAAACCCCATGTTTGTCCAAGAGGCCCCAATGCATCTGGTGGGGCACCAATGCTAGCATCGACACAATATAGGTCCTTATTACCCCATATTTCAGCGCCACCCTCACTAACCCCAACAGCAAGGTCGCGGTATAAGCCAATCGACATTCCGGCTTCATCACTGGCTTTACTCGATACCTCAAATTGCACTGCTGCTTGCCACTGCAAAAAGAGATAAAACTGCACTCGGGTTGTATTTTTTTTTGCAAATTTTGTAACCGCAGGCATATCGTACGCTTTAAATTCTTCTGGAAAAACAGGCCACCCCCAGCTTTCTTTTCCTTCGGCCTTGAAGCTTTCTTGCAGCGTTTCAAAAATAGCGAGCGTTTGCAAGCTTTCACCGCCTTGTTTAACAAACGCTTTAAAGGCTTTATTCTGCTTAGTGTTTTTGCTTAAATATTTTTCACTGTAGTGCTTAAAAATCGCATTCAATGCCGCTAATTTAATTTCAGCAACCCCCGCATAGTCGACGTACTCAGCCGCACGCAAGGTATCTATTTTTTGGCCAATAGCGTTGTCATTAAACCAAGTTTGAACTGCTTTGTGTTCAAACTCTGGCACTTGCTCCACATCAATATACAAATAATTAAGCCAGCGACGTGAGCTCGGTCCATAAGGGCTGCACGTATTCGGATTAGCTGGGTATAATTCATGGATTGGGTTAAGGCCGACAAAATCAGCACCTTGGGAAGCTGCTTGGTTAACCAATAAGGTCAAATCGGTAAAATCACCAATCCCCCAATTCCGACGACTGCGCACACAATAAAGCTGCACACTTAATCCCCATATTTTTTTACCTTTTTGAATGTCATCTGGAATAAAACATCGCTGTGGCACTTTTATAATGGATGAGGAAGCAAGTTCGAGGTCACCCAATTGCACACTCAGCATGTGATAACCCATTGGTAAATCAACGTCTAATTGAATGGCATACTCATGAAACTCTTCATCTTCGATTTCAACCACATTGATTAACTGATAATCAACCGCTTCTATTTCACAAGTTTCTGTGGTGCCATCCTCAAGTTTCACAAGCAAATTGAGTTTTTGTGCAGCCATTTCAATAGACAGGCGCATAGGAAACACAAAAGCTTCGTCATGTTTTATGACTTGCACTGGGTTCAATGCGCTCATCCACTGCTTAACGAACTCATCTTCAACTTGTTGCTCAAGCCCCGCTTCATCGTCAACTTTGTAGCCCATGGCTCGAAGAAGCTTTACTTTGGTTTCATCCTTTACCGTTGCAGGAACTCCCCACGCATCAACGAATGCCGATTCGATCCCTCGTGACGTCACTAAATGTTCAATTATTTCGCTCATATAATTTATCCTAATCTTCTTTGGTTTCAACTTTTTTGATACACCAAAGATAGTTGCTAGCGTTTTTGTAACATAATTTCAAGTGACCATTATTCAACAAATTAGCTGAATTGGGTAATTAATACGTTTACACGGCCACTTTACGCTAAAAAGCCTGTAATTAAACAACAATTATCTATATAATTTTGCAATATATACGCTTTTGATCAATAATTTATGTAATATTATTTCAAATAATGAATTTTCATTTTAAAAGAGGTTTTTAATGGCTATTAATGTCGGTATAAATGGTTTCGGTAGGATTGGTCGTTTAGTATTGCGTGCAGCAGCGACCCGCGAAGATATTAATGTTGTCGCAATAAATGATCTATTAGACATAGACTATATCGCTTATCTATTTAAATATGATTCAACGCACGGCAGATTTAACGGAACTGTGGAAGTCAAGGACGGTATGTTGGTTGTTAATGGTAAAGGGATCAGAGTTACTGCCCAAAGAAACCCCGAAGACTTAGCTTGGGACGCCGTTAATGCTGATGTTGTGATTGAAGCGACCGGTTTATTTTTAACCAAAGAGACAGCAGAAAAGCATATTACTGCGGGCGCAAAGAAAGTCGTGCTATCAGCGCCATCGAAAGACGATACTCCAATGTTTGTCATGGGCGTTAATCACGCTAAATATGCGGGTGAAACAATCGTTTCTAACGCGTCTTGCACAACTAACTGCTTAGCACCCATTGCAAAAGTACTGAATGATGCATTTGGTATTAAAGACGGTTTGATGACTACGGTGCACGCAACAACAGCGACTCAAAAAACAGTTGATGGCCCTTCAACGAAAGATTGGCGTGGTGGTCGTGGTGCTTCTCAAAACATCATTCCATCATCGACTGGCGCTGCAAAAGCTGTTGGTAAAGTAATTCCTGAACTGAACGGTAAACTAACTGGGATGGCGTTTAGAGTGCCTACAGCAAACGTCTCTGTAGTTGACCTAACCGTTAACTTGGAAACGCCTGCCAGCTATGCAAAAATATGTGAAGTTATGAAGGAAGCCTCTCAGGGAACATTAAAAGGTATACTTGGTTACACTGAAGATGCAGTTGTATCGCAAGACTTTATCGGCGATACCTTATCAAGCGTTTTTGATGCTACGGCAGGCATTTCACTTAACGATTCGTTTGTAAAAGTCGTGGCTTGGTATGATAACGAAGTTGGCTATTCAAACCGGATTTTAGATTTGGTTGCACATATTTCTAAATAAGGTAGTTTACGCTTTAGTAGCGTAATTTTTTAAAGCGACTTAGTCTGTAAGTTGCTCAAACGAAACACATAAAAGACGGCTATAAGCCGTCTTTTATGTGTTAGCAATTCGGAAAACTGCATGTATACGTATATGAATACACAATATCCCACAGTTTCGACAGGTAACAGAGAACAATTGCAGACATTGAAGATTGTTAATAGGCACTGCAAAGCTGAAATAGCTCTTTTCGGTGCTCATCTACTCAGTTTTATACCAAACTCTGATGGCAAAGAACGACTATGGTTAAGCGAAACTGCGACATTTGATAAAAGCAAACCGATACGCGGAGGCGTACCTATATGCTGGCCATGGTTTGGTGATATTTATCCTGACCTCACAGCAAATAAAGGTCGCAAATTACCTTCTCATGGTTTTGTGCGCACCCAAGATTGGCGTGTTATTGGAATTGAAGAGACCCCCGAGTCGACAATAATAACATTAAGTCCTACTCAACTTGGTTTGTATGGTTTTTCTGACAATCTGTTAACTTATCTTGAAGTCACCTTTTCAGAAAAATGCAGCATCAAGCTCAGTACTAAAAATAAAAGTGAACAACCGGTAAAAATTACAGCGGCACTTCATACTTATTTTAATGTCACTGATATTCATCACACTAAAATAATGGGCGTTGAAGGAAGATATATTGATAAGACCAGAGAGAACGGTATATTCGAGCAGCCAATACCCTATTTAATCGGCAGTGAAACGGATAGGATCCATCTGCAGGACAAAAACAATCAGTTTGAGTTCATTCAGGTGGACTTGCAACACGATAAAATTAGCATAGAGCAACATGGACATGACTCCGTTGTTATATGGAATCCGTGGCAAGAAAAAAGCAACGCTATGGTTGATATGCAAGACAACGACTACCTCAGCATGCTTTGTATTGAAGCCTCAATAACTCAAGGAACCGTCTTGGCTGCGCAAGAGATACATGAGTTAGTGCAGATCATTGGATAATGACTCGTTAGTTAATGAACTGCCGACTAGTGAATTACCCCGCGACATCGCTTTGCTTTGATCACGGGGTTTTCTGGACGATATTAGATAAACAACAAGCTAAAGAATAAAGATCATGCTAGCTAACTCAGCTATTATAGATGGCGTGTTAAAAAAAATGCACTCCCTATAACGCGTTAACTAAATTTTGACCGCTTGTTTAGCAAGTTCAGTGATTTTGGACCACTGCTTGTTTTCAATCACATCAACGGGCGCTAACCATGAACCACCACAGCATTTAACATTCGGCAACGCCAAGTACTCTTTATAATTGCTTGGGCTGATGCCACCAGTAGGACAAAATGTGATGTCAGGAAATGGCCCACCAATTGATTTTAGCGCTTTTACACCACCCGCAGCTTCTGCAGGAAAAAATTTCAAATGGTTATAACCAGCATCTTTCGCTTTCATTAGATCTGAAATATTTGAGACGCCCGGAATAAGGGGGATTGTTCCTTCTTTACCCGCTTGCAATAGATCGGCAGTCAAGCCGGGACTAATGGCGAATTTAGCACCCGCTTCAGTCACCGCTTTTAATTGTTCACGATTAGTCACTGTACCTGCACCGATATACACATCAGGTAACGCTTTAGCAATCGCGCGAATAACATCCATTGCAGCTTCCGTGCGCAGCGTCACTTCTAATACATTAATACCACCCGCTATCAGCGCTTTCGCGATAGGCACAGCATCTTCAACATTTTCAATTACGAGAACAGGTACAACCGGTCCTTGGTTAAAAATTTCTTCTGAGGAGAAGGTCCAGTTATTCATCATCAATGTTTCTCTTTTGTTTGTTGTAATAAATACGCTAATGCACCCAGTAATCCGTGGTCGGGTTCATTAATTAAGTAGGTAGGAATACTTTTGACATAGCCCGACAAATTGCCTTTGTCTTCAAATTTGTGGCGGAATTCACCATTAGCAAAAATGTCGCCCAAACGAGGGGCAATACCACCGCCGATAAAAACACCTCCAGTGGTACAAATATTCAATGCTAAATTGCCCGCAAAACTTCCCATAACTCGGCAAAACTGTTGCACAGCCCTCACGCATGTCGGATTGGTATTGGCGAGCGCATGCTTTGTAATATCAGCAGGATCTTTATACTGAACTTCAAGGCCAGCATCGGCCGCGAGTGCAGTATAGATATTAACAAGACCTCTTCCTGACAGCAGCTCTTCAGCAGCTACTCGGCCTAGTTTTGCTTTTATATAACGCCAAACGATCAGGTCTTGTTCATCGTTTGGTGCAAAATCAACGTGGCCTCCTTCACCATCAAGAGTCTGCCAACCACTAGCAGTCCAAGTAAGATGTTTAACACCTAAACCTGTGCCGGGCCCAAAAACGGCAATATTGCCGTTTTTGACAGGTTCACCTCGGCCAATTTGAATGATCTGTTGGTTCGACAATGTAGGTAATGAAAAGGCGACAGCCGAAAAATCGTTAATCACTAAAAGGCTATTTAAGCCCAATTCATTTTGCAATACACGTTTAGAAAATGCCCAAGTATGATTCGTCATTTTTACAAAATCATCATTTACTGGACACGCAATAGCGATACAACCATGCTCGAAACCGTCAACATTTACATCAATCGCAAACTGGCTAATTGCGTCGGTGATGGTGTCGAACTGGTTACACAAATATTTAGTGATTTGTTGCAGCGCACCATTCTTTACTAGTGCTAAGCGTATATTTGTGCCACCTACATCAGCTACGAACATCATACTCATATTGACTACTCTTGCTCAACGAATAATGAACATGCGCCTTCTTCGGCACCCGAAAGAGATGCACGCATACCACTAAAAATCTCTCTTCCCATTCCTATGTGGCTATCTGTTAAATCCAACGTTGCTGGTTCACGTGACGCTAATTCGGCTTCGTCAACATGCAGAATAAACTCACCTGTTGCCGTATTTAACTCAATCACATCACCATTTTTCACTTTCGCGATTAACCCACCTTTATAAGCCTCAGGTGTTACATGAATAGCTGCTGGCACTTTACCAGAAGCTCCGGACATACGGCCATCGGTCACGAGCGCTACCTTAAACCCATTGTCTTGCAATACACCTAGTGGTGGTGTTAAACGGTGTAATTCAGGCATTCCAATTGCCGCAGGACCTTGGAATCGGACAACAACAACGCAGTCTTTGTTTAAGTCACCGTCGTTAAATGCTTTATCGAAAGCGTATTGATCTTCAAAAACAACCGCAGGCGCTTTGATATGGCAATTGGGTTCACGCAGGGCTGATGTTTTCATAACAGCACGACCAATGTTACCTTGCAGTACCGACAAACCACCATCTGGTTTAAATGCTGCACCAACTGTCGTTAAGACCGCTTTATCAAGTGATTCTTTTGGACCATCAACCCATAATAATTCGCCGTCACGCAAAATAGGCTCCTTCGTATATTGTTCTAGTCCTCTACCACAAATCGTATTTACATCGTTGTGCAGTAGACCCGCGTCTAACAGTTCCTTGAACAACAGACCCGTGCCGCCAGCGGCCGTAAAATGATTAATGTCGGCAGAACCGTTAGGATAAATTCGGGTAAGCAAAGGTATTGCTTTGGATAGGTCAGAAAAATCATTCCAATTCACAATCAAGCCAGCGGCGCGCGCAACTGCAACTAAGTGCATCGTATGATTGGTAGAACCCCCAGTTGCTAACAATGCAATAATACCATTGACCATTGCCTTGGCATCAACTATATGCCCAATTGGCATATAGTTCTCGCCTAAATCAGTGATACGAGTTGCCTGCACAGAAGCTGCTTTTGTCAGGGCTTCGCGCAGTGGCGTGCCCGGATTAACAAATGAAGCCCCAGGCAAATGCAGTCCCATAACTTCAACCACCATCTGGTTACTGTTTGCCGTACCATAAAACGTGCAAGTACCAGCAGAATGATATGATTGAGATTCAGCTTCAAGCAGTTCATCACGACCCACTTTGCCTTCTGCATAAGCTTGACGAATGCGTGCTTTTTCTTTGTTTGGTAAACCGGATGGCATCGGACCTGCTGGCACAAATACAGTTGGTAAATGACCGAAGGTCAAACCACCAAGTAATAGACCTGGCACTATTTTGTCACAAATGCCCATCATAATGGTCGCGTCGAACATATTGTGTGACAAAGCAATGGCTGCGCCCATAGCAATATTATCACGACTCATCAAACTTAATTCCATGCCAGGAGTGCCCTGAGTAACACCGTCACACATAGCTGGAACGCCGCCTGCGAATTGTGCAACACTGCCCACATCCCTAATTGCCTGCTTAATCTTTTGAGGGTAATCTTCGTACGGCTGATGCGCTGACAACATATCATTGTATGATGAAATAATCGCCACATTGGCTTTTACCATATTGCGTAAATCAGATTTTTCTTCTTTTCCACAAGCAGCAAAGCCATGCGCTAAATTACCGCAAGACAATGAACCTCTCAAGGGCCCCTGTTTACGAGCTTTTTCAATTTTATTTAAATACGCTTGGCGTGTGTTTTTACTACGTTCAATGATACGTTGCGTTACTTCTTGAATAATTGAGTTCATATTTTCTCCTATGGGGCCCACATCAATTCGACGGTGGTCTTATCGCAGACAGCCTTAATGGGCTTTTCCAAATCGGTCGAGTGTTCTAATGCGTGATTTAATACTTCTCGTTTTTTCTGACCGGTCAGGTGCAAAAATACGTGCGCACTGCTCACTAAAGCACGCAACGTAAATGACATACGTTGATGCGGTGCAGTCGTTGGCTGTGTTGCTATAAGCATCGCCGGTAAATTTACATCAATGCCAGCTTCAATTTGCGCCGAACATGGGAACAGTGACGCGGTATGGCCATCTTCGCCCATACCTAAAATGACAACATCGAATGGCAAGCCGACTTTTTTAAAAGTAGCTGTTAACTCTTCCACTGCATCTGCAGCATTCGCGTGCGCTGTTTTTAATGGAATAAAATGAGCCGCAGCAGCGTTGTCTTGCAGCAAATTTGCTCTTACAAGTTTTTCGTTGCTTGCTGCATCGCTTGATTCTACCCATCGTTCATCAGCTAACGTTATTGTCACCTTGGACCAATCTAAAGCGCGAGTAGACAGTGCTTTAAATAAAGGCAAAGGGGTACTGCCACCGCTGACAACTAAACTGGCCTTACCATTTTCACTAATGGATTGCTTTAATATATCTGCAATACGTTGGCTGAACACAGTCACTAATTCATTAGCTGAACTAAACGTGGTTGTTTTTAAACTCATGCTAAGCTCCTATTTGCTTCGCTTCATTTTGCTTTCATACCAAGATCGCCCTTCTTTCGCTAGCAGTGCGATAGAAGATACTGGTCCCCATGTGCCAGCTTGATAGCTTTCGGCTGGCTCATTACTTTTATCCCAAGCAGCTTTAATAGAGTCGACCCAAGTCCAGGCTTGTTCTATTTCGTCCCGGCGCACAAACAGTGCTTGATTGCCAATCATGACTTCTAAAAGCAGTTTTTCATATGCATCAGGAATGCGCTCTGCCTCAAAGGCTTCTGAAAAGCTTAAGTTGAGTTTAGACTTCTGCAGGTCCATAGAACGAGAACTTGTCAAACCCGGTACTTTGTTCATGACCGTTATTTCAACGCCTTCATCCGGCTGTAAGCGGATCACTAACTTATTTTGAGGTAGCGTAGTAAAGCTATCACTGAACAAATTGTGTGGTTGACGCTTAAAATAAATAACAACTTCACTTGTCTTATTCGGTAGGCGTTTGCCTGTTCTTAGGTAAAAAGGAACACCTGCCCATCGCCAGTTATCAATTTCGGCTTTGATAGCAACAAAAGTTTCAGTCTTACTTTTTTCATTAGCATCGGGTTCTTCTAGATACCCGGGCACTTCCTCACCGCGCACGAATCCAGCAACATACTGGCCTCTAACCGTCTTTTCAGCGACGTTAGTTGAATTTATTGGGCGTAGTGCTTTGAGTACTTTTAGCTTTTCATCACGAATGCTATCGGCATCTAAAGTCGTAGGTGGTTCCATAGCAACAAGAGAGAGAATCTGTAAAAGGTGGTTTTGTACCATATCGCGCATTTGACCCGCGTCATCAAAGTAACCCCAACGCCCTTCAATACCGACCGATTCAGCTACACTTATTTGCACGTGATCAATGCAATTATGATCCCAGTTAGTTGCAAAAATGCTGTTTGCAAAGCGTAATGCGATCAAATTCAGTACCGTTTCTTTACCGAGATAATGATCAATACGGTAAATTTGTCTCTCTGTGAAGAACTCCGCAACTTGTTCATTAATTACTTTTGACGATGCTAAATCATGACCAATGGGTTTCTCTAACACCACTCTTACGCTAGAGTCAATTACCTTAGCCGCATTCATTCCTTTACAAATATCGCCATAGATAGAAGGCGGTGTAGCGAAATAACAAACCATAGTGCGCGAAACATCGACATGTTCACAAAGTTTTGAATAATCGTCCTCATTCTTCATATCAATTTGAACATAGTCAAGACGTTGTTCAAATCGTTGCCATGTTTCCGCGCAGAAACTTTCACCTAAAAATTTGGTGATATTTTCTTTCACTTTCGCAACATAATCTGCTTGTGGCATATCCTGGCGTGCGACACCGATAATATTTGTGTCGCTATTTAATAGGTTCGCTTTTTCAAGCTGATAAAGAGAAGGAAGTAGTTTGCGTCTTGCTAAGTCACCAAGGGTGCCGAATAAGACAAAATCAATGGGTTCGTAACCAGAAATGGTTACCCCAGTATCTTTAATCATAGTAGCCTCTTTGCACCATATTCATGCAACATTGTAATTATTGACAGGTAATTCTTGCGTACAGTAAACAACAAATGTAGTAATATTACAACTATTACAAGCGCAAAAAAGTAAACTCTTCAACAAAAAATATAACGCACATTTGATTTTTTAAAATATCAAACTCCCTATCGCCTTATAAATCATACAACTGTTTATTAACAATACCTATACCAACTATAAACCATCAACATCTCTGACCTCACACCCAATATATATCGCTGTAATTAGACGTAATATCGAGGTCAAAAGGTATTTAAATGTTAATTATTTTTGTCAAAAAGTTACAACAAAAATGACAAACGTTAAAAATAATCGTAGTATTATTACAGTTTAACTGTTCGTGAGCGGCCAACAGAATTTTCGAATTCACTTGGAGCGTGCTAAAAACCACAAAGAGAGTGAATAAAAGCCTCTTTAGCGAGATAATAATAATGAACATACTCGAAAAAATCACACGACAAAAAGCTGATTTTAGTAAATCAGAGAAAAAAGTAGCCGAAGTCATTCTTGCTAATCCGCAAGTGGCTATTCACTCTTCCATTGCAACTTTAGCTAAGATGTCAAATGTGAGCGAACCAACGGTCAATCGGTTTTGCAGACGACTGGACACGAAAGGATACCCTGACTTTAAATTGCACCTAGCACAAAGTCTTGCCAACGGCACGCCATATGTGAACCGTCATGTTGATGAATTTGACGGTCCCACCGAATACACCAATAAAATATTTGAATCGACAATGGCCTCGTTAGAAGTCGCTCGTCAGTCTATTGATATAGCCACAGTAAATCGGGTCGTAGATCTGTTAACGCAAGCCAAAAAGATTTCATTTTTTGGCATGGGTGCATCTTCTTCCGTTGCTCATGATGCGCTCAATAAGTTCTTTAGGTTCAACGTGCCCGTCGTCTATTTTGAAGATACCTTAATGCAACGTATGAGTTGCATGAATTGCACCGAAGAAGATGTAGTGGTTTTAATATCTCACACAGGCAGAACGAAAAGCTTGGTTGATATCGCGCAAATAGCAAGATCAAATGATGCAGTTGTGGTCGGCATTACTTCTGCTGACAGTCCATTGAGCAAAGAATGTAATTACGTGCTTTCGCTGGCGGTTCCTGAAGATACTGACCTATATATGCCAATGGCATCGCGTATTGCGCAGCTAACATTAATTGATGTTTTAGCAACTGGTTTCACTTTGCGTCGCGGTACTAAGTTCAGAGAGAATTTAAAAAGAGTCAAAGACACCTTACGAGGTAGTCGTTTTAATAAAACAGAAAGTTAATTGTAGGCTTGTTTCAGTTTTAAACTAAAACCGTCACTGTTTGCAAATAAAGTAATACACAACCCCGAAACCACAATATAAATGAGTAACGATATGTCGCGTAGAACAAAAATACTAGCCACTCTAGGTCCTGCAACTGATACCCAAGAAATGATTGAAGCCGTAATCGCAGCAGGTGTAAACGTGGTTAGAATGAATTTCTCGCATGGTAATGCTCAAGACCACATTGAGCGCGCGAACAAAGTACGGATTGCGGCAAAAAAATTAAACCGGTATGTCGCTATTTTAGGCGACCTTCAAGGTCCTAAAATACGTGTTTCCCGCTTTATTGACTCAGCTGTGCAATTAAATATCGGCCAAACATTTACCCTAGATGCAGAGTTAGACGTCAATGCAGGCACAAGTGAAACCGTTGGTATTGATTACAAAGCACTACCCGATGATGTAAGCGAAGGTGATTTATTGTTATTAGATGACGGTCGAATTCAGCTTATGGTCACCCGCGTTGATGGCCGAAAAGTAGTTACCACGGTCACTGTCGGTGGCAAACTATCGAATAATAAGGGTATCAACCGTCAAGGCGGTGGATTGACGGCCGACGCACTAACAGAAAAAGACAAGCGTGACATTCTTACTGCAGCCGAAATTGGCGTTGACTATATCGCGGTCTCTTTTCCTCGCTCCGGCGCTGACCTAAATTATGCGCGCGAACTTGCACTACAAGCAGGCTCCAACGCTAAAATTTGTGCCAAAGTTGAACGCGCAGAAACCGTTGCTAGCGAAGCCGCGATGGATGATATCATTCTGGCGTCTGATGCCGTCATGGTCGCTCGTGGCGATTTAGGTGTGGAAATTGGTGACGCTGAACTTGTTGGTGTTCAAAAGAAATTAATTGCACGCTCCAGGCAGTTAAATCGTGTTGTGATTACCGCGACACAAATGATGGAATCAATGATTGAAAGCCCGATGCCAACACGCGCTGAAGTAATGGATGTAGCAAACGCAGTGTTAGACGGCACTGATGCAGTAATGCTCTCTGCTGAGACTGCTGCTGGTAAATACCCAGTTGAAACAGTGAAAGCGATGGCCCGAGTTTGCGATGGCGCTGAATTACACCCAAGCGTTCAAATATCTAAACATCGGTTAGATGAATTTTTCAAAGATGTGAGTGAGACCACTGCGATGTCAGCGGTATACGCAGCTAATCATTTGTCTACAATTAAAGCGATTGTTGGTCTCACCGAGAGTGGCACAACGCCTAAATTAATGTCCAGGATTACAACATCTTTACCCATAATTGCCATGTCGAGACATGTTGCAACATTGAATATGATGGCACTTTACCGCGGCGTAATACCCTTATATTTCGATTCAACAAAAAGCCTGCCAGGTGCGTTAACGTTTGATGTTATCCAGGCGTTAAAAGAATCGGGTTTATTGCAAATTGGGGACCAGGTAATTCTAACTTACGGCGACCGTATGGAAACTGTAGGTGCTACGAATGCATGTAAAATTGTGACTATTTCTTAAAACAAGTTTGAGTGATAAGCATAAATAA
>JAWUVZ010000022.1:0-21710 GCA_034112105.1 Glaciecola sp.
CTAGCTTCCTCTTCTGTCTTGTCAGCACAAGACAGTTTATTGCAATCTGAAATTCAAAAATTGGTTAATTCATTAAAAGACGACTCTAGCGTGTCTTCTGAGCAAAAAATAAAAAATTACAAAGCACTCCTTCAACAAGAAAATAATAAAAGTGATATATATAACCTATTAATACTTGTTTTAAACGAAGCGATTGTGCGTGAGATGGGCAAAATAGGGGATTATGCAAAGATTAAAGCAGTATTTGAAACGTCCGGATTTTTGAATAATATTAATAAAGATAAAGATAAAGAAAATATTCATTTTTACGTTGATTTTTTGGCAGCCACTGCTAATGCATATTTAAAGTTGCAAGAATATACTGGTGCAAAAAAGGTAATAGTAGAACTGGAGACTTATTTATCTTTATATGAGTTAACAGATATGGTCAAAGCTCGGGTTTTAGTGCTGGCCGGTCAACTTCATATCATGACGGGAGAATATAAAGAGGGATTAGCTAAATTCCGCCTAACTATCGAAGTTGTTGAACAAAGCACAAGTTTCAGCGATTTGAATAAGCTAAAAAAACTATCTTCTGCTCTCGGCAATATTAGTAATACTTACCACATTTTGGGAGACTATAAGAATGCCATTAAATATAATAATAGAGCTATCGAAAACTCTGGTAATTCGTTGGACCCCAAATTTATGGTTGTTTACAAGCATAATATAGCGTCCTCTTATCTGGAATTGTTAGAGTGGGATAAAGCGCTCAACACAGCTACCTTAGCCTCTCAACAAGCAAAAGAAATAAACCGTAATATATACTTTGCAAAATCGAATGAAATTATTGCTCGCGCACAACATGGTCTTGGGAAAAGTGCGGAAGCCATCGAGATGATACGCACATCAATCGACACATACAAAAAAAACAATTACATCCAAAAGGTAATAGAGGCGCTAGCCTACGAAGCTGAATTCCATATTAGTTTAGGGCACTGGGATCAAGCAAGAGAGAAGACAACTGAGGCTCATTCAATTCTAGATAACGCTAAAAACCAAGCTAAACCGACTATTGCATTATTTAAATCGAGTTTCCTTATTGAAGAGCAAAATAAAAACGCTGCCAAGGCTCTTTTTTACCAAAAGCAGTTAATAAGACTCAAAGATAAAGATTTTCAAAATAAAAAAGAGCAGGATGTTAAGCGGCTAATGTTAAATTTTGAACTTGATTTAGCTGAAGAAAGATCACTCAGATTAGAGCAGGAAAATGAACTTAAGTCAGCTATTATAGAAAGAAATCAAAGTCAAAATAAGTTTTTGATGAGTGTTATTACTGCGACAATAATCGTCCTTATATTACTTCTATATGTCTCTATTCGCGAACGAAGTTTGAAAATAAAAATGAGCTATTTAGCCATGACTGATGATTTGACCGGTTGCCCAAATCGCCGAAATGCGATGTATCAAGCGAAAGTGATGATGAGTAACCAAGTTAATAAGAAAGATTCAATGATAATTGCTATTTTGGACGTCGATAATTTCAAAGCAATTAATGACACTTATGGTCACGATATTGGCGACAAAGCGCTTCAAAATCTAACCTTGATTATGACTGAAGCACTCCGAGAAACTGACGTCATGGGACGATATGGCGGTGAAGAGTTTATAATACTGCTGCCCAATGCGGGTGAAAAAGAAATTAAAATGATATTTTCGCAAATACAATCTGCTCTAAAAAATCTTGTTTGTGAATATCAAAGCGAAACGATAGCATTACCAATCACGGTTAGCATAGGCGCGGTTCTGGTTTCTCATGTTCCCGATAAACTTGATGAAAAGGAGCTAAGTTTAATGCTGCATAACATCATTACAAAAGCAGATAATAAAACTTATGAAGCTAAAGAAGGGGGCAAAGACCAATTAAAATTAGATACCTTATCTGATTTTACTTAATCCAAGTTCGTTTTACCAAACTTAACTGCGCTTATGATAAATATTATTCACCATCAGCGTGTTTTCTGTATCACCAAAACAGGCGATAGGGCGTTTAGCTCAATTCAGCTAAACACAGTTCCTCATTAATTTGTTTGCACCACGCTTTCACTCGCTGCTCCGTTAACTCTGGTTGACGGTCTTCATCGATACCGAGACCAACAAAGTGGTCAGCATCGGCCATCCCTTTTGATGCCTCAAAATCATAACCTTCAGTTGACCATTGGCCGACTAAAATAGCACCTTTGGGTTCTACTATGTCTCTAATCATACCCATAGCGTCTAGAAAGTATTCTGCGTAGTCCTCTTGGTCGCCACAACCAAATATCGCAACTAACTTATCTTCAAAATCAATCTCTTCAAGGTCAGGGAAGAAATCATCCCAATCACATTGAGCTTCACCATAATACCAAGTAGGAATGCCAAAAATTAATAAATCGAATTCAGCAATATCTTCTTTGCTACTTTTAGCAATATCTTTAACATCGATTAACTGATTACCCAATTCTTTTTGGATCATTTTACCAATGTGCTCAGTGTTACCTGTATCGCTACCAAAAAATAAACCAACGCTTGCCATTTGCTACCCTTCTAAAACGTCTTATTGACTGCGCTAACTTAAGAAATACCGCTAGCGCCATAAATTACTTGAATAATACCTTTAGCTACAAACCCAACTGCACCTAAACCCAATACACCATAAGCAACGACTCTGCCTATAAGTGGGACGTCATTCTTCTTTACTACGTCATGAATCGCTAAACCGAGCAATACAAACAAACCGACTAGACACACATTTAATACAATGGACTCAATTTGTTGATAATTTTCTGGCGTCATACACACTCCACAAATGACCTGAGTAATCTTGACGCGGATGTTAGCACAACTGTGCTAGTTTTTTGAAGCCACTTACCTCATTAATAATATATCAACGTCACTTATGCTTGCCAAGTAAAACACGGGTTAACAGCGTATTAACAAGTTGAGGCTTTTCAGCATGAAGCCAGTGACCCGCATCAATAATTTTTGCTCTTGCATTTGGAAACTGAGCCATTATTGTTGCTTGATGTGCTGCCGTAATGTAGTCGCTATTAGTGCCTTTTATAAACGTAATGTCTCCAGAGAATAGAACCCCTTTAAACGGCCAATCACTCAACAATGGATAGTCTCTCATAATGAGGGGCAAGTTAAACCGCCATTGCCATTTTTTTGCGTCGTCTTGATATAAGCTTTTAAGCAAAAACGCTCGAGTTCCTGGATCTTTTACATACTTAGATAGGAGCGCCATCGCTTCTTTTCTATCGGCTATTTTATCGAGTTTGACGTTACTTAGACCATCAATAACGTTGTGATGCCTTGAATCATATTTTACTGGAGCTATATCCATGACGACGAGTTTGTCTATAAGTTTAGGTGCCAAACTCGCCGCTCTCATCGCAACTTTGCCTCCTAATGAATGAGCAATTACAAAGGCTTTATCAATATGCAGAGATTGGATTGTTTTGATAACTTGCTGTGCCCAAGTATCAAAGCTAAAGTGCGGACTTTGCGGTGACCTCCCATGATCAGGTAAATCAATTGAAATAACATGATGTGTTGTTTCAAAATGGCGGCGAATAACAGATAAATTATCACCGCTACCAAACAAACCATGTACAAGGACCACACTAGATTGATTTGGAGAGGAAACTAAGTGCTCCTCTCCAAAGGTCTGACTAAAAAGTAATTCTGGCATCTAATCAACTACATGTTCGGATAGTTTGGACCGCCCGTACCTTCAGGCACAATCCAGTTAATGTTTTGATTTGGGTCTTTAATGTCGCATGTTTTACAATGGATACAATTCTGAGCATTGATTTGAAGCTGTTTTTCACCCGCTTCGCTTTCAATTATCTCATATACACCTGCCGGACAATAACGTTGAGCAGGTTCATCATATTTTGGTAAATTTACGGTCACGGGGATCGTTGGATCTTTGAGAATCAAGTGACAAGGTTGATCTTCTTCATGGTTTGTATTTGACAAAAATACAGATGACAACTTATCAAAACTCAACACACCATCGGGTTTTAGATAATCTATTTTTGGCATATCCGCAGCCAACTTTAAGCTCGCATGGTCGTGAGTCGAGTCACTAATATTAAACGGAAGTTTGCCGCCAAAAAAGTTTTGATCTAACGTGTTATAAGCACCGCCGAAGATGTTACCAAACTTATGGATCGCAGCACCAAAATTTCTAGAACGATACAATTCATCATATAACCAGGACTGTTTAAGCGCTTCGGTATATTCAATAGGGTCTTTAACTTATACTGATTCAACTGATAATAATTCAAACAAAGATTCAGCCGCAATTAAGCCAGATTTCATCGCGGTGTGATTACCTTTGATCTTTGCGAAATTCAATGTACCTGCATCACAACCAACTAAGAGGCCGCCAGGGAAAGTCATTTTAGGAAGCGAGTTGAAACCGCCTTTGGCTATCGCTCTTGCACCATAAGTGACGCGTTTGCCACCTTTTAATGTGTTTGCAATAACAGGATGATGTTTTAGACGCTGAAACTCATCAAACGGGCTCAAATGTGGATTTGAGTAATTCAGGTCTACAATCAGGCCGACAAATACTTGATTATTTTCAGCATGATATAAGTAACTTCCACCTGTCGTGTCAGTTAGAGGCCAGCCTGCAGTGTGGACAACTAACCCTTCTTGATGTTGTTCAGCTGGAATATCCCAAATCTCTTTAAAGCCTAGCGCATAGTGTTGAGGAGATACATCCTTATTTAGCTCAAATTGCTGAATGAGCTGTTTGCCTAAATGTCCATGACAGCCCTCAGCAAACACGGTGTACTTAGCTGTTAGTAACATGCCCGGCATGTAACTGTCTTTTTGTTCACCAGCTTCGCTGACACCCATATCTCCTGTAATAACACCGCCAACACTGCCGTCTTCATTATAATGCACATGAGCTGCAGTGAATCCGGGAAAGACCTCCACACCCAATTGCTCAGCTTGTTCCGCCATCCAACGACAAAGATTTGCCATACTTGCAATATAATTGCCCGTATTGTGCATAGTTTTTGGGGCCATAAAGTGTGGTAACTTAACTGATCCAGTCTCGCTGTTGAGCAAATAAATATGGTCTTCGGTTACTTTGGTTGTTAATGGAGCACCGAGTTCAGCCCAATTTGGAAATAATTCATCGAGTGCTCTGGTTTCAAAAACGGCACCGGAAAGAATATGTGCTCCTACTTCAGACCCTTTTTCGAGTACACAAACGTTTAATTCTTGGCCTTTTTCATTCGCCAATTGCTTGATTTTACATGCAGTTGAGAGGCCTGAGGGGCCTGCACCAACAACGATTACATCAAACTCCATTACTTCTCTTTCCACGCGCGTCTCCTAAACAACTCATACCAGTTATAGTAAAACATTAATTAAACAAATTTTACAGCTTGTGAAAACATTGTAAAATGAAATTACCAACTAATGTGATTTTTAGTGAATACAGGTTGACGTTTACGTAAAGTGTAAGTAAATTTTGCGTCAACAAGTTCGGATGTATACTATATTTACTCGAAAGTGTAATTTAAGCGAATAGTATTTATTTATCGAAAGCCCTAAATAGAGGTTATTATGAAAATTTTAGTACCGGTAAAACGGGCAGTAGACTACAACGTTAAGGTACGAGTAAAACCTGATAATTCAGGTGTTGACCTCAATAATGTCAAAATGGCAATTAATCCTTTTTGCGAAATTGCTATAGAAGAAGCCATTCGTTTGAAAGAAAAGGGTGTAGCAACGGAAGTTGTTGTTATCTCAATTGGCGACAAGGCTTGCCAAGAGCAAATTCGCACGGGCCTAGCATTAGGCGCAGATCGCGGCATTCATATTGAAACCGATGCAGGCATGATTGTTGATTCACTACAAGTCGCAAAATTATTGCAAAAAATAGTTGAAACCGAAAAACCAGATTTGGTGATCTTAGGCAAACAAGCAATAGATTCGGATAATAATCAAACGGGTCAAATGCTTGCCGCGCTCACTGGTATGCCGCAAGGAACATTTGCCTCTGAAGTTATAGTGGCGGACGGCACTGTTAATGTAACTCGCGAAATTGATGGCGGTTTGCAAACGGTCAAGCTTCAGTTACCAGCGGTGGTAACTACTGATTTACGCTTAAATGAGCCTAGATATGCCTCATTGCCAAATATTATGAAAGCGAAGCGTAAACCGATTGACGTAAAACCAGTTGCCGATTTCGGTGTTGATATGACATCTAAAGTGACTGTTATAAAAGTTGAAGCACCGGCTCAGCGTATTGGCGGTGTAAAGGTAGCTGACGTCGCTGAGTTAGTCCATAAATTAAAGAATGAAGCGAAGGTGATATCATGAGTGTACTCGTTTATGCGGAACACGATAACGAATCGTTAAAAACGGAAACTAATAAATTAGTGCACGCCGCACTAGGTGTATCATCAGATATTGTTGTTTTGGTTGCTGGTTCCGGTTGCACAGCAATTGCTGAAGCAGCGGCGAAAATATCCGGCGTTTCCAAAGTACTTTTTGCTGATAATACAGTTTATGAACATCAGTTACCTGAAAATATCGCTGAATTAGTAGTTGAAGTTGCTGCTGACTACTCACATGTTTTCGCAGCCGCAACAACAACCGGCAAAAACTTTATGCCGCGCGTTGCCGCTCTGCTAGATGTAGCGCAAATATCTGACATCATCAAAGTGGAGTCACCAGATACTTTCGTGCGTCCTATCTATGCTGGTAATGCGATAGCAACAGTACACTCTTCTGATAGTAAAATAATAGTTACTGTTCGTGCTGCTTCTTTTGATGCTGCAGCGAACGATGGCAATGCACCGGTTGAATTATTAGATACAGTGAAAACGTCAGAGAAATCAAGCTATGTCTCTGCAGAGCTTACGGTATCTGAACGCCCAGAACTAACAGCTGCAAATGTTATTATCTCTGGTGGTCGTGGGATGCAAAACGGTGAGAATTTCGCATTACTAAATGGGATCGCTGACAAATTGGGCGCTGCAATTGGTGCATCCAGAGCAGCTGTAGATGCTGGCTTTGTTCCTAATGATATGCAGGTGGGTCAAACTGGTAAAATCGTGGCACCACAGCTTTATATTGCTGTTGGTATCTCGGGTGCGATACAGCATTTAGCGGGTATGAAAGACAGTAAAGTAATTGTAGCCATTAACAAGGATGAAGAAGCTCCTATCTTCTCAGTTGCTGATTATGGTTTAGTTGGGGATTTGTTTGATGTATTACCTCAGTTGGAAGCAGCGCTTTAAACAAAACGTATAAAACCTGCGTCCGGTAACCCCAGCTTTAAGTTTCAAAAAGCCTTTGTGAACATAATGCAGTGCCCCCAATAAGTTGGACACTACATAACGTTACAAGGGCTTTTTTGTTAATAAAGAAAAGTAACAAAAGCCAGCTTCTGTCGAGTTAGTAATGAGGACAGTGGTGGTCAAAAAAGCAGTTAGTCTGATGATAACCATTCTTCTGCTTTTTGTTTGTCTGATGATTTTGATTTCACCCAAAACTCACCTTCTAAAGTCACTTCTTTCTTCCAAAATGGGGCGTTTATTTTCAAAAAATCCATTATGTATTCTGTTGATGCGAATGCTGCCTTGCGATGTTGACTGCTTACGCCAACAAATACAATTTGTTCATCAGGTGTGAGTTTTCCGGTTCTATGGATAATATTAATGATACCTATAGGCCAAATTTCGCGTGCGTTTTTGCAAATTTTCATGAGGCTTTTCTCTGTCATCCCGGGGTAATGTTCGAGTTCCATATAGCGCAAATTACCGCGCTCTGTCAGTTCTCTTACCAAGCCCGTAAAGGTGACTATCGCACCGTCTGATTGAGTATACTTTCGAATTTTTGAATATTCGTATGCAACGTCAAAATCGTGCTCTTGTATACTGATAAGGGTAGTTGGATTTTTCATAAATTTAGGTACCACGTCGATTAGGTAATATGTAAAAGATTGTTGTTTTGTGAAATTTTAACCCATTTACTTTGTCATAAATTCCGGCGCAATCATATGTGAATTTAGCTTATTTTAAAGCCAACAGTGACGGCTCAAGATCCCACGAAATGTGTTCGTATTCAACTGTTAAACATGCAAAGATAAACAAGTTAACGTTAATCTACCCTCACGACTCAGATTTTAAGACGACGATGAAAATATAGAGAACTAGCCATTTATTTTATGACTTCGATTAATGGTTATAAATTATTATTTAACGCTAATAGGAGAATTTACCATAATGATACCAACTATCATTGATATTGAGGCCAGCGGATTTGGACCTGAAAGCTATCCTATCGAAATAGGTGTTGTGCGCTCAGATGGCGCTCGCTACTGCAAATTGATTAAGCCTTTTGATGATTGGTATCATTGGGATATTGAAGCTGAAAATTTACATGGAATAAGTAAAAAGTTGTTGAATAAAACAGGGGTTTCGGGCACTCAGATTTGCTTAGAATTGAATGATTTTATTGGATCTCAGCAAACTTTTAGTGATGGTTGGGTTGTGGATTCACCTTGGCTGCTAAAACTATATGACCGCTCTCAAATAGAATTAGGCTTTCGGTTAAGCCCTTTAGAAATGATTTTAAAGGAACTTCAATATGATGTTTGGGATAAAGTAAAGGCGGATATTCTTCATAAAATGAATGTTCCACGACATCGGGCGAGTAGCGATGCAGAACTCATTCAACGTACTTTTTTAGAAACGTTCAACGGCTAGCATTTCGATTAATGTTGCGAAATACCGCTTATTTTCTATGTAGTAACGCCGTCCTCATGTTTGACACATCTATTAACAATTTTTAATAAAGGTTAAAAAGCCTTTACGTTAGAAGTTGAGTACAATCGTCCGAGTCCAATTATTTAATGAATTTACAAGGTTTCTTTCAATGGTTAGTGGTTTTAAAAGAGCAGGTATACCTATATTGATTTTGGTAGGCGCAGTGGCAGTTGCGTTTGCGTTGACTAGTATGAAGAAGCAGCCTGAGAAAGAAGAAATAATCACACGTGACTTTCTGGTTGATTCGAAGCTCGTAGAAGCTAAAAATGTAGATTTTCTGGTTTATTCACAAGGCTCCGTGCAGCCAAAAAATAAAACGATGCTCAGTACGCAAGTCAGTGGTCGCGTTATCGCGGTCGCAGATAATTTCATTGAAGGGGGATTTTTCAAAAAGGGTGATGTGTTAGTAGAGTTAGAAACCTCTGATTATCAGACTGATTTACTATTGGCTGAGTCAGAAGTTGCGCGTGCACAAGCATCACTCGATGAAGAAAAAGCGCGTGGAAAAGTAGCGGCAGAAGAATGGCGCTCTTTTAACAAAGGATCAGCCCCTGAATTGGGACTTCGAAAACCTCAATTGGCACGTGAAGAGGCCTCAGTCAAGGCTGCTCAAGCTAACTTGCAGCGGGCCCAACGCAATTTTGATAGAACAAAAATTAGAGCACCATACGATGGTTTAGTGAAATCTCGTAGTGTAGATTTAGGCCAATTTGTTACTTTAGGTTCACAATTAGGTGAAGTCTTCGCAACCGATGTGGCTGAAGTTAGATTGCCGTTAACTGATGACGACATTGCTTTTTTGGCGGATTTGAACTCACAAAACGCGCAAGTAACGTTGAGTTCTGATGTCGCTGGGAAAAATATAAAATGGCAAGGTATATTGGTTCGCGATGAAGCAGTGCTAGACAGCAAAAGCAGGGTGATCTACGGTGTCGTTGAAGTGAACGACCCATATCAATTAAATGTGCCTGAGGAAGCAAAAGGCATTCCTCTGCGTTTTGGTCGTTTTGTCAATGCCACAATTGTAGGTATTACAGCAAATAATATTGTCGTTTTACCGCGCAATGTTTTGCGTTTAGATGGCACCATATTAACGGTTAACGATGACAGACAAATCAATATTAATTTTGTAACAGTGCAAAGGGCGGATGAAGATTTTGTTTATATTAGTGAAGGCCTAAACACTCAACAGCAAGTTGTAATGAGTGCTGTGCCGAATCCGTATGAAGGCATGCCTGTTCGTTTCTTGGGTGATGAGTCCCCACAAAAAAGTCAAACAGAGTCCTCTGTGAATGACGACGCCATTGAGGTTAAATAATGAGTAATCAATACGAAGAAGAATATATTGATACTGAGAAAGGGATCATCGCTTGGTTCGCACGTAATAGTGTAGCAGCCAATTTATTGATGTTTATTATTATATTAGGTGGAATCTTTGGGATTTTTAGAGTCCAGAAACAGGTATTCCCTGCGTTTGAAGTGAACATTATAGCGGTACAAGTCCCATATTTGGGAGCGGCACCTCAAGAAGTTGAAGAGGGCGTTATTCTAAAGCTTGAAGAGGCAATAAAAGATATTGAGGGGATCAAAAAGTTAACTTCAACCGCACGTGAAGGTGTTGGTTCTATTAGTATCGAAGTTGAAGATGGATACGATGTACAAAACCTATTAGACGAAGTTAAAGTTCAAGTAGATGCCATTCCAAGCTTCCCTGGTAACACTGAGAAACCGGTCGTATATCGTATTAAATTTCCTCAAGACGTACTTTGGGTATCTGTTTACGGCGAAACAACTGAACGAGAGTTGAAACAGTATGCCCGAGGTATTAGAGACGAAATACTTAGTTTAGGTGGTATTTCTGACGTGTCGGTTGTGGGCTCTCGTGATTATGAAATCTCAGTTGAAATATCTGAACGCAAATTACAGGAATACGACTTAACCTTTAATGACATGGTAACGGCAATCCGCGAGTCCTCCATTGATTTGCCGGGTGGGTCGATTCGATCAGACAATGGTGATATTTTACTGCGGGCTAACGGACAAGCCTATAACGCTTGGGATTTTGCTAAAATTGTATTGCTTAGTCGAAGCGACGGTACCCGACTCCTGCTAGGTGATATTGCGACAATTAATGACGGTTTTGTAGAAGACCGTCAGTTTGCATTGTTCGACGGCAAGCCGGCGGTAAGTCTGCGTGTTAGGGCGGTAGGAGATCAAAATTCGTTGCAAATATCTGACTCGGTTAATGAATATTTGGATAAAAAGCGTAAAACCATGCCCGCTAATCTAAGTATTGATACTTGGGGCGATAGTTCGTTTTATTTGGCTGACCGATTGAGTATGATGCTTAAAAATATGGCGTTCGGTGCGCTACTCGTATTTATTGTGCTTTCATTATTTTTGCGAGTGAAGTTAGCTTTTTGGGTTATTTTGGGTTTGCCTGTTTGTTTCCTAGGTACTTTAATGTTCATGACTGCGTCGCAAATGTATGTGTCTATTAATATGCTGAGTCTGTTTGGATTTATTTTGGTTCTGGGAATAGTGGTAGATGATGCCATTATTATGGGGGAGTCAGCTTATTCAGAAATTGATAAAAAAGGACACAGCGCCGAAGCAGTTATTCGAGGCGTTAAAAAAGTAGCAATGCCAGCGACGTTTGGTGTATTAACTACGATTGCAGCATTTTCACCTATGTTAATGGTGAGTGGTACTTTTGGTGTTATATGGAAGACAATTGGTATTGTTGTCATCATGTGTCTTGTATTCTCCTTAATTGAGTCAAAGCTAATATTACCTGCGCATTTGGTTAATATGAAATTAAAGCCCTACGACCCAAGCAAGGCCAACCGTTTTCAAAAATTTAGAGATGTTTTCAGTGTTGGTATCAAAACCTTTATACAAAACAAGTATCTGCCATTTCTGAAGAAGGCGGTGAAATATCGGTATACTACGTTGGCGAGCTTTGTTGGACTGCTTATCATTACCGTTGGTCTTTTTGCGAGTGGTTTAGTGCGTTGGCAGTTTTTCCCCAGTATTCCTTCAGACTTTGTGCAGGCAAGTGTTGAGTTAGAATCCGGTTCGTCAATAGAGCAGCGTGACCAAGCTATAAATTCAATGTTAAATGCTATGTATAAAATGGATGACCAGGTATTAGATGAAACGGGTATAAAAGCGGTTAAGCATGCAATTGCATTTGATAATGGCATGCTAGGTGGTGTTGTTTTTGTGGAATTAACAAAAGGTGAAACACGGGAGTTAACCGACTTACAAATTCAAGATATTTGGCGTGAATACCTACCCGAAATTCCGGGCGTAAAAAACTTTACTATTGGCAGTCCTGGTGGTCCTGGAGGCGGCAACGGTCTGAGCTTTGAGTTTCGATCAAATAACGTGTCACAACTTGAAAATATTTCGAAAGAGTTACGCAGTTATTTAGGTGGGTACGCAGGTATTACCGAAGTTAACGATTCATTCAGCGGTGGCAGTGATGAAATAAAATTAGAGCTTAAACCAGAAGCAGAGTCTTTAGGGTTATCTCTTTCACAACTGGCGCAGCAGGTACGTTATGGTTTTTATGGTGCCGAGGCCCAACGTATTCAACGAGATGACGAAGAAATAAAAATAATGGTCAGATATCCAAAAGAAGAGAGAAATTCAATTGGAAACCTTGAAACTATGCGGATCCGCGCCCCAAATGGCGATGACATTCCGTTTAGTGAAGTTGCTGACATTGAATTAGGCAAAGGCTATGCCAATATAGTGCGAGTTGATGGTAACCGCTCAGTATCCGTTACTGCAAAAGTAAACGCTGATGTGGTGGATACTCGTGACTTATTAATTGATGTGCAAAGCAAAGTTATACCTGAAATGTTGCAGCGTTATCCTGAGGTTGAGTTTCGATTACAAGGCAACTCAAAAGACGAGATGGATGCTATTTGGTCTTTAGTACAAGGACTTCTTTTTGCTCTTATTGCTATTTATGCTTTAATGGCAATCCCATTAAAGTCATATTCACAACCACTCATTATAATGTCGGTTATACCATTTGGTATAGTCGGTGCTATCGTGGGGCACCTTGTACTCGGGCAAGCCGTAAGCGTGTTGTCGATATGCGGCATTATTGCTCTGGCAGGAGTAGTGGTGAATGATTCTCTGATTATGGTGGACTTTGTGAATAGGGCGAGAGCCGAAGGTCGCTCGTTAATTGATTCGGTATTGAAGTCGGGTAGTGAGCGTTTTAGAGCAATTATATTGACCTCGTTAACCACTTTCATGGGACTAATGCCAATCGTTTTTGAGCGCAGCTTGCAAGCTCAAGTAGTAATACCAATGGCAATATCTTTAGCGTTTGGTATTTTATTTGCAACGGTTATTACCTTACTATTAATACCTGCCTTATATATGATATTGGATGATTTTAAGCAGCTATTTAAACGTAGAGAAGAGGTTAATTTGTCGCCGCCACTTCCGGAAAAAATATAATATTGATAAATAAAAGCACACAATAAAAAGGCCATTTCATATTTGAAATGGCCTTTTTTTATTTCTTAACTGCCTGTCGAATAGTTAGCATATCTCTTATAGCATTGGTTAATAAAAGTTTCTTACAAACAAGACTCTTTCACTAAACGCTTAGAAGAAACTAATCTTACCTTCAACGCCAATAACACGAGGTTCATTGATAATACCGGTTAAGTTATTGAAATCGATAGCGCCTTTAACGTTATCTTCATCTGTTAAGTTTCTCGCAAATAACGCAACGGTATAGTTTTGGGCAAAGTTTTCGTAACCTATGCGCAAACCGCCTTCAACGTTGTTATCGGTTTGGAACTCGACTGATTCATATAGGAAAAGGTTAGTTTCACCCTGGAACGCCCAATCGGTGTAAGCAAAGAATTCACCATCATCACCCATTGGTATGCTATATCGAACGGTAAAGTTAAAAATAGTTTCAGGTGCCTGTGGGAAAGGATTACCGTCAATGAATGCACGATTGTCCCCAGTCATTGGGTCAGTAACAGTACAATTAGGACCAAAGGCTACGCTAGCACCGCATGGGAAAACAGACAAACCGTCATCTTCAATTTCGGTATTGTTATAACTATAACCACCTGTTAATACTAGGTTGTCATTAACAACATATGTAGCGTCTATTTCAAAACCGTATGCAGAACCTTTATCAGCATTGATAAGAGCTACATTGTTAGCGCCACCACCAATTGCTGAAAATTGCATATCGTCAACTGTATAGTAAAAAACAGCGGCATTTAAACGCAAGCTGTTGTCCAACATATCAGACTTAATACCAAACTCAACACTGCTTATAGTTTCGGCCTCAGCAACAGAGGGAGCACCTTCAAAAGCAACATCACGGGCTTGTATACTCTGCGCTCTGAAACCATTTGCATAACGAGCAAAAACAGACGAGTTATCGTCTAATTTGTAGTTGGCACTAATTTCGTAGCCCACTTGATCATCGTCAACATTGATTGGATTATAATCTTGAATACTAGCCGCATTAATAACTAATGCAAATCCGTTGACGTTTTGATCGCCGACAGTCAATGACTTTTCATCATATGTATAACGCAAACCACCAGTGATGGTTAATTTATCAGATAAATCATAAGTGCTTTGACCGAAAACGGCCCATGTTTTGTTTTCATGAAATACGGTTGTGGCGCCAAAGAAGCCATCGATACTGGTTACGTTGAAGGATGAGTCGTAGTAAAACGCGCCCACTTGCCAATTAAACGCGTCAGTGTAATTACTGGCTATGCGAAACTCTTGAGTAAACTGTTCAAGGTCGTCCATCTTATCTTGGGTAACAGCAGTAAATGGAATAAAACCTGGAAGGCCTGTATCACCTGAGCCTGCACCGCCGTCTACATCACCTAAACTGAAACCTTCAGCTTCTTCATTAGCGGTAATTGATGTGAATGTAAGCTCACCTAAGTCATAATCTGCTTTCAAAGAAAACCCTATGTTTTCGTACTCTTGAGGGTTGTTATCAAAACCGTTACCAAGTAAATTTCCATCATAGAAAACCGTTTCACGATCATAATTTTGGTTCAAGTTGTTAGAACCTTTGGTAAACACATTGGCACGGAATATGGAAGCAGTACCCTCTAATTCACGACCATGCACATTTAATAGCAGCGCCAAGTCGTCAATTGGTGTGAATAATAATTGTGCACGCCAAGCAAGCTCGTCGTAGCCGCCAATAATATCGTCTTCGCCTGAGAACGCGTTGTCTATATAGTCGTCACGTTGTTGTGAAAGAAATGAGAAGCGACCAGCTAGATTATCCGTAAGACCTCCGCCTACAGCACCTTCAATATTCACAGTACCGAAAGAGGCTATGCTCACTTTTCCGTAGGCATCAAAATCCGCTGTTGGCTTAACGCTGTCAAACTTAATGATACCTGCCGTAGTGTTGCGTCCAAACAAAGTGCCTTGAGGCCCACGAATCACTTCAACTTGTTGAATATCAAACAATGGGAAACTTTTAAGGATGACGTTCTCTTTAACAACGTCATCCATAATAATAGAAACAGGCTGTGAAGCAGCTAAATCAAAGTCAGTGTTACCTAGACCACGAATATAAAAACGCGGAGCAACCCGTCCGTTCGACGATTCCGCATACAGACCAGGAACTCTTACCGCTAGCGCTAAAATATCTTCACCACCGGAAAAAATATTTTCAAATTGTTCACCACTTAATGTTGCAATTGAAATAGGTACATCTTGTATTGATTGAGTACGTTTTTGTGCTGTTACGGTTATCTTTTCTAAGCCTGCTTCTTTATCAGCATTTTCTTGGGCTATCACAGCATTGGTTTGAAGTGCTGTTGCTACGCATATAGCGATGCTAGCTAGTTTGTATGATTTCATTAGATGTCACCTAAAATGAGTGTAATTATATTGATAATTAAGCTGGTTGTGGTCGACGTAATCCTTACCAGTGCTTTGTTGTGGTTTTTTAGTTTGTTTTTTGCACAGAATGCAATACAGCAAAATTTGCGCTACATTCTAACAGAAATTTTACTTAAGCACACCAATCTAAATATGCCATCAAATAAGGTACTACTGTGTTGAAACCTTTATTCAATTAATTGTTAATCTTATATTGATAAAATCAATTGGCATCAGGGCGCGCATTTATGCTGTTATAGAATAATACATAGTGACTGACATTTTTGCACTTTAAAATAATGTGCAACAAAACCGAGGCGTTTACTAATGACAGACAAATTGATCCCTGATTTGGAAATGAATTTTCAGCTTTATGATGTACTTCATGCTGACAAATTGTGCGAACACAGCAGATTTGAAGAGCATAACAAAGACACGTTCTCTGCGACGTTGAGCACGGCGGAGAAGATAGCGACCGAATTGTTCTTGCCGCATAATCACATAGCCGATAAAAATGAACCTACATTCGACGGCCATAAAGTGACGATGATCCCGCAAGTTCAGTTAGCTTATAATGCGTTTTGCGAAGCCGGTTTTATTGCTGGGCGGTACAGTTTTGAAGATGGCGGCATGCAATTACCTGAAGTTGTAATGACAGCCGCATCAGCCTATTTCATGGCTGCAAATCCAAGTACAACGTCTTATCCATTTTTAACCTCTGCAGCAGCTAATGTTATCTCCCATTTTGCGTCACCGGCGTTAAAAGAGCAATTTATGCCTAGGATGTTGACTGGCGAATTCACCGGCACCATGGCGTTGACTGAACCTCATGCGGGCTCTTCGTTAGCTGATATTACGACCTCGGCAGTTAAACAAACGGATGGCAGCTATAAAGTTAAAGGAAGTAAAATATATATATCTGGCGGTGATCACGAACTCTCCAAAAATATTATTCATTTGGTACTAGCAAAAATCCCGGGCGGTCCTGCAGGCGTAAAAGGTATATCGCTACTAGTGGTGCCCAAATATCGACTTGGTCAAAATGGCGAGCCATCTGAACGTAACGACGTGCAGCTCGCAGGGTTACTTCACAAGCTCGGTTATAGAGGGACAACTTCAACAGCGCTAACATTTGGTGAAAATGATGATTGTCATGGTTACCTTGTCGGTGAAGAACATCATGGTCTGCGCTATATGTTTATGATGATGAATGAAGCTCGAATTGGCGTTGGTTTTGGCGCAGCTATGATTGGCTATCGTGGTTATCAGTATTCGCTAGAATTTGCACGAGACCGAACGCAAGGGCGGCATGCTGATCATAGTGAGCCTACCAAGCCTGCTCCTATCATTTTGCATGGTGACGTCAAAAGAATGCTACTTGCGCAAAAATCTTATGCTGAAGGTGGTATGGCGCTGTGTATGTATGGTTCTCATCTTATTGACAGAGTGAATACGTGTGACGACGCCGAGGAGAAAAATTCGCTGCAAGAATTACTTGATTTGTTAACACCAGTCTTTAAGGCATGGCCATCTGAATTCGGTCCTAAAGCTAATGATTTAGGTATTCAGGTTTTAGGTGGTTCAGGTTACACCCGGGAATATTACTCTGAGCAATTTTGGCGTGATAATCGCTTGAATCCGATACATGAGGGCACTAACGGTATTCAAGCCTTAGACCTTTCATTTAGAAAATTATGGCAAAAGGATGGACTTGGCCTTAAAACGCTTCAACGCGAAATAGAACATGATTTGTCAAAAGTAGTCACGCCTAAAACAGCGGCGATGGCAAAAGAGTTAGTGCACTACTTAACAGCGCTTCATGAAATAATTATACATGTATCAGGCACTATCAAATCCGACAAGCAAACAACCTTATTAGCCAATGCCCAGGCGCTGATGAACGTGTTCGCACAAATAGTAGTGAGTTGGATTTGGATACGTCAAGCTAGTGTTGCAGAGCAAAAATTAATGAAGGCTGATGTTACAGAAAAAGAAGCAAATTTTTATAAAGGCAAAATCCAAGCTGCACAATATTTTATTAGTTGGGAGTTACCCACAATTGAACGCGATTTAAAAATACTCAAACAGGACAATGACGTTTGTAGTGATATGAACCCAGACTGGTTTTAAGGAAAATAATAATGAAAAACAAGCAATGGCAACTCGCTAAAAGGCCTTTTGGTGAACCTACGAGTGATACTTGGCACTATGCTGAAGCTGACGTACCAGAGTTAAAAGACGGTGAGTTGTTGGTTAAAATTCAGTACATTTCGTTAGACCCTGCAATGCGTGGTTGGTTGAATGATTCAAAATCCTACATTGAACCAGTGCAAATTGGAGCGGTAATGCGAGCTGGCACCGTTGGAAAAGTGGTTTCTAGCAAAAATGAAAAATTTGCGGAAGGTGATTATGTGTGTGGTCATCAAGGTGTTCAAGAATATGCAGTTAGTGATGGCAAAATGTTACATAAGGTTGACCCTAAACTAGCTCCACTTTCATATTACTTAGGTGTATTGGGTATGCCCGGTATGACCGGGTACTTTGGTTTGCTTAACACCGGTGAGCCGAAAGCCGGCGATACGGTTGTTGTCAGTGGTGCTGCGGGTGCGGTCGGTGGTCTTGTTGGACAAATTGCTAAAATTAAGGGATGTCATGTAGTTGGCATAGCTGGGGGCGCTGAAAAATGTCAGTTTTTAATTAATGAATTAGGCTTTGACGCTGCAATCGATTATAAATCTCAGAATGTAAAAAAAGCATTGAAAGATGCTTGCCCAAAGGGTGTCGATGTCTATTTTGACAATGTTGGTGGCGATATATTAGATGACGTCCTGACTCAAATTAACATGAAAGCACGCATTGTAATTTGCGGTGCAATTAGTCAATATAATAACACGACACCAGTAAAAGGCCCTTCAAATTATTTGTCGCTGTTGGTGAATCGCGCAAAAATGGAAGGCATTGTTGTGTTTGATAATATTGCTGAGTACCCCATTGCAATGAAGGATATTGCTGGTTGGATCCATTCTGGTGACATTAAAGTTAAAGACCATGTTGTTGTAGGAATAGACAAGTTTCCTGACACATTAATGATGCTATTCAAAGGTGAAAACTTCGGTAAATTAGTCCTCAAAGTAGGGGATGAATAGTGAAGCCTGCAGCTAACGTTGAAAATAAACGAATTTTAATTACAGGTGGTGCGTCAGGCATTGGTGCTGAGGTTGCTTTGCTACTAGCGAGCAGAGGAGCCAAAGTCGTGATTGCGGACTTGTCAGAAGAAAATGGTTTAAACGTTGTTTCACAAGCAAAAGACGAAGGTAATGCTATCCACTTTGCAAAAGTGGATGTTGCCAGTGGCGATTCAGTGAGAGCATTGTTTGCTCAAGCGATGCAGACATTGGGTGGCCTTGACGTGATTATTAATAATGCTGGTATCGACCATACACCAGCACCGATGCATGAGCTATCTGATGATGATTTTGATAATAATATTGCGGTTAATCTCAAAGGCGTTTGGCATTGTATGCGCGCAGCGATAGGATGTTTAGCGCCTAATGGTGGAGGTCATGTTATTAACGTGGCGTCCGTTGCTGGTTTGCGTTCATCTCCGATGATATCGGCCTATTCAGCATCAAAACATGGTGTCATCGGTTTAACAAAGTCAGCCGCTGTTGAATACGCCCGCGCTAATATTCGCTTCAATGCAATTTGCCCAAGCTTTATAGATACGCCGATGGTACAAAATACACTCGCAAAATTAGATGAGCGAGGTCAAAATGCAATTGTGAAAGCGAATCCTATGAAGCGATTGGGCAAACCAGAGGAAATTGCAGGTGCGATGGCATGGTTATGCAGTGATGAAAGTAGTTTCATGACGGGGCAAACGATGGTCCTTGACGGTGGTTTGTTAGCTTAAAATGGCTACTAGTTTTTATTGAACTTCCCATGTTGAGTCATTAGCGATGGTTATGGTATGCATTTATGCCTTAAATGTGACCATTATATTCACATGAGTCAACTTGAAAAGCGGTTAATATTTAATAGCAAAGAATAATACAATAAGGAAAAAACATGCGAGATTTATTCGATTTAACAGGTAAAGTAGCGGTAATAACTGGCGCTAGCCGCGGTATTGGCGAATCTATAGCACGACTATTAGCAGCGAAAGGTGCCCATGTTATCGTTTCTAGCCGTAAAATTGATGGCTGTGAAGCAGTAGCTTCAAGTATTAGAGATAACGGCGGAAAAGCGTCTGCTTTTGCATGTCATGTAGGTGAAATGGAGCAAATTGCCAGCTTGTTTGAGCACGTTAAAAATGAGTTCGGTAAAGTCGATATTTTGGTTAACAACGCTGCAGCAAATCCTTATTTCGGACACATTCTTGATACTGACCTTGCAGCTTATCAAAAAACGGTTGATGTAAATATTCGTGGTTATTTCTTCATGTCAATAGAAGCGTGCAAGATGATGCGTGAGCAGGGCGGTGGTGTTATTGTAAACACAGCCTCGGTTAACGGAGTGACTCCAGGCGACATGCAAGGTATCTATTCTATTACTAAGGCCGCTGTTATTAGTATGACTAAGTCGTTTGCGAAAGAATGCGGCAAGTTAAATATTCGTGTTAATGCGTTACTACCAGGCTTAACCGACACAAAGTTTGCCTCTGCGCTAACCACGAACGATTCAATTTTGAAGCATGCACTCAAAGTTATCCCACTAGGTCGTGTGGCTGATCCTGATGAAATGGCAGGTACCGTATTGTATTTGGTCTCCGATGCATCAAGTTATACGACAGGCGCATGTATTAATGTCGACGGTGGGATGCTGGCTTAATGCAAATATGGGTTGACGCAGATGCATGTCCAACAGTTATTAGAGAGCTGCTAATAAAGGCTTCACAGCGGACTTTGGTGCCACTCACTTTTGTTGCAAATCAGCATATTTCTGTACCGCCTAATGCACATATAACTTCTGTGCAAGTGCGCTCTGGTTTTGATGTGGCAGACGATGAAATTGTTAAACGCTGCAAGGCCAACGACCTGACCATTACTGCCGATATTCCATTAGCTGCAGAAATTCTTGCGAAAGATGGTTTGGCCGTCAATTTTCGTGGGGAAGCCTATGATAAAGCCACAATTAAAGCGACGCTGACAATGCGCGATTTTATGGACCAAATTCGTGCAAGTGGCGAGAGAACAGGGGGGCCTAAATCCTTTTCTGCAAAAGACAAAATGAACTTTGCGAATCAAATAGATCGTATTCTTGCAAGTCGATAACAACACTGTCATGACAAAAGGTACTAGCTAAAAAGACACAATAAACGGCCGGTAAAACTGCAGAACAGTGACCGGCTTTGTTCTTTATTTCTAATTATGTATCGTCTAACTTCTAACTAAACTCAGGTTGAGTCGTTAAATTAAAGTACACCAGAAATTGCAGCAGCTAAAACTTCAACGTTCTTAGTATTGATTCCTGCAATATTCACTCGGCTAGAATCAACAAAATAAATACTGTTTTCATTACGTAATTTTTGTACTTGCTCTGGCGCAATACAAAGGAAAGAAAACATACCTTTTTGCTGATTAATAAAACTAAAGTCTTTAGAGGCGCCTTGTTTAGCTAAACTATTTACCAATAGCATTCTAAGTTGGATCATGCGCTCACGCATCTCAGTAACTTCGCTTTGCCACAATGAATTTAGTTTTTCATCGGCTAATATAATATCAACCAAAGCGCCACCGTAAGATGGCGGCATTGAATAAATACCACGAGCAACATATTGAATTTGAGACTGCACGATGTCACGATTTGCTGAATCATGAGTAATTAGGGCAGCCAAACCAACACGTTCGCGATATAAACCAAAGTTTTTACTGCACGATGCAGCAATGATCATTTCAGGCACCGATTCAGCCATCAAACGAAGGCCATATGCATCATCTTCTAAACCTTCACCAAAACCTTGATAGGCCA
>JAWUVZ010000023.1:0-13345 GCA_034112105.1 Glaciecola sp.
TTTTTATAAATACATAAAAAAGGTAAACTGCGGTCAATATGCAACCGCCCCCAGCCAGGGAAAGTTCGCTTTACCGATTTTTGCTTATCTAAGGCATTACAGACATCTTCTGCTAATTCATCATCAATGAAAGTGTGTTTGCTTTTCATAATCGTTTCAACTCACTCAAAATCCCAGGAAGTGTCGATTTTAAAGCGTTATACAATAAATCTAATTTTCGTCTATCAAGTTCCCCCGTCCATTCATCCATAAATATCTTTTTAAGCTCTATTGATAGCACACATCCGCTGTCAGGAAATGTAGTATGCACCCAAGACGCAAATTGTCGCCCTCGAAATTTAACATTTTCGCGTACATCTAGGTGATGCCCACAATAGTCAAACGTTCTGAGATCATAAATAAAATGGTTAACCAAATTTTCCCATTTGTTCCTATCCATGGTCCCAGTGCCGATATTTATATCAGGATTTTTTGCAGGGTCATCCGGAGCAGCCTCGGGGCCCCGCCTGCGGTAGTTGTAACTATGAATATCGAATACGACAAAACGGCCATACTCAGCTTCGAGATGACAGAGTCTTTTTTTAGTTTCTGCATAAAAAAGGTCAAATTCATGCAATGACTTCTCGATCATTTTTTGGTCTGGAGGCTGTTCCCAAACCCGTAAACCCCAAGCATCATCCGGTTCCACATAGAAAGCATCCTCTCGCGGACGGTTTAAATCGACTTCAAATCTTGAACGTATAGGCACAATCCTGTTTGCCACTGCTTTGGTCAATATATCAGTAAAAGGGTCTTCCTCTCGCCGCCTATTATCTTCCTCAAGTGCTAAAATTTTGGCTAAGTCAGCACGTATTTCATGCCCTGAATGCAGGGCGGTAGCCAAGATGGGGCCTTCACCTTCGTGCACTGACCAAAGCGGATGAACATGATTATTATGAGTCAAGTGATTATTCCCTAATGCTTCACTTTCCAACTGCCATCTGCGGTTCGGCACGCAATACCGTATACTTCTTCCTTTTTAGCACCAATAGTTGCATCAAGCTGATATTCTCTGCAAGGTTGCGCTCCCTCCTGGTAAGTTCGAGTTGGGACCACGGTATAAGAATTACCTGTGTCAGGGTTGTGCCACCTTGTTGAAACTCCGGTGCGTACAGTTTCCAGTGAATGGGAAAGTTTAAGCCGATCTGCCTCATCCATCGTTCGACCGACGTTACCGCCAATCGTTGTACCAACCATGGTACCCAAAACTGTCGCTATGGTTCTGCCATGCCCCCCGCCAATCTCGTGCCCTAAAACACCACCAATTAAACCTCCAATAATCATACCGCTGGATTCGTTAGGTCCTTGAGTGCTCGAACAGGATGATAAAGAAGTAAAGCAAACGATTACCGTTAGTATGAATTTATACTGATAGTGAGGTTTGTTGAGCATGACACTAACCTTGAAAGTCAAAAAATCTATATTAATGATTGTAAGATGAGGAGTTTAAAAAGGTTTGACTCTAATCAAGTTTCTAGGAGAAACAGACGCGTAGCTAAAAGTCACTGGTGTAAGTGAATATTAATATCTACTCTAATAGTTATATTATACTGGTTTGCGGTGCTTGTGCATTGTGATCATTTGGGATCGTGGAGGATGTATCGCTGACGGTCGGCTCTGCGGCAGCAGCTGATATTAAAGGAGTATGTTCATTATGGTTGGTATGCTTACCATTTGCACCGAACTCAAGTAAAATCAGAACCATATCAAGCGCGTGATTTTAGACAGCTATCACTAACGAAGGCATCTTACTTGCATTTCCATCAAGTGCAGCAGCATTTACCTTTAATATAAATAATGCTTTCACGTTGCCTGTTCTCAGGGCATACATGGCCGGTATTATGCCTCTACCATCACTAATATTTGCATTTTCATGCATCGACAATAATAACTTGCTACTTCCGTTTAACCACGTATTACTGAGTAGCTCAATGCTGTTAGCCCCGCATTATCTCGATAATCAATTTCAGCAACGCTGAAAAGTAGCGCGGCAACAATATCGGTTAAGATATTTGATTTACGCAAATTTTAGTATTTAGCTAGGCTCTTTCTCCGAGTCTCGCTCGTTCGTGCCAGAATTCGATGCCCAATCCACTTCATCGGTCTAGTTTCCCGCACTGGCGTATTTATCTTGAGTAATCGTATAAAAAAAAGTCATACTATTTTTAACAATAATTTTACAATTTATCAGCAAAAGGCGTCCCTCGCAAAAGCCTTATGCGCCAAAATTCACCAGTGGTTTAAAAGGATAATGTTCATGAAAAATGGTAATTTCAAATTATGTTTATTGATATGTGCATCAATATTCGTATTTGCCTGCTCGGGTGGTTCCGATACCCCAGAGTTAACACCGGTCATTAATGCGCCGGCACCCTTGCCAGAACCTGAACCAGAGCCAGAACCAACCCCGCTTCCGCTTCCACAGCCAATGGCTCAGGTTGTGGTAAATGATAACGAAGCGCCTTTATCTAAAGACGGTGAACAAATTTTAGGAAACGCAAGTTTTCAGGCCATTTCTTATGGTTCTTTTCGCCAGGCCACGCGCGAAGAAGCGACTGTCCCAAGCGTGGCTGAGCTAAAAGAAGATATGCTTATTCTGGAAGCGATAGGAATTAAAGTACTGCGCACGTACAACACGCGAGGATACAGTGACACGGCTAATTTATTAATTGCTATTGATGAGTTAAAAGAAGCTGATCCAGACTTTGAAATGTACGTCATGCTTGGAGTTTGGATTCAAGCCCAAGGGTCTTATACCAGCTTTGTTAACAACGCAGTAGAAGATTCTTTTAACAATAGGGCTGAAGTCGACAAAGCAATAGAAATGGTACAAAACTACCCAGACATAATAAAAGTAATAGCTATTGGTAACGAGGCAATGGTCGATTGGCAAGCCCATGATGTGCCGGTGCGTATCATTCTAAATTATGTCAATGAACTCCAAAGGTTAAAAGCCGAAGACACTATTCCAAACGACGTATGGATCACCAGTTCAGACAACCACGCAGTATGGTCTGGCACCGACCCGAGAGTATCTGGGCAACTAGATGATCTAGACGCTTTAATATCAGCGGTTGATTATATTTCTTTACACACTTACCCATTTCACGACACCCATCACGCTTCTGATTTCTGGAAAGTACCCGCGCAGGAATCCGATCTAACTACCGTGGAAAAAATTGAAGCCGCCATAACCCGCTCCCAAGCGCGTGTTGTTGAGCAATACATGGCGGCACAATCGTATATGTTGGACTTGGGTATTAACAAACCCATTCATATCGGCGAGACTGGTTGGGCAACCAAAGGGAGTCCTGGCGGTGAAGATTTCAGTCCATCTGGGTCGTCAGCGGCTGATGAATACAAGCAAAAACTCGCACACGATACACTGCGTGATTGGTCTAATCGCAGTGGGGTTTCATTATTCTTTTTTGAAGCGTTTGATGAGCAGTGGAAGGCGGGTACGCAAAACCCCGCCTCTCACCCTGAAAAGAATTTTGGGTTGATCAATTTAGCCGGCGAAGCTAAATATTTGTTGTGGGATATGGTCGACGCCGGTGTGTTTGACGACTTGCAACGAGGAGGCCTCCAAATTATTAAGAGTTATGGTGGTAATGAAGCTGCCATGATGAATGACGTTTTCGCTCCGCCCAGTGCGTCTGCGGTTAATGTCCCTGCAGAAGGCCAGTTTATAGTGCTGGGAGACTCTTTATACGAAGGTGGCTTTACTTATAGTTGGGAAGGTACTGCCTCGATTAGCGTAAACAATGAAACTGGTGTGTTAACGATAGGTACCAGCCCAAGTATGGCAAAACTGTGGGGCTGGGGTGCAGGTGTTGGCATTGACCAAGACACCAGTAATTTATCCAATTCGACGAAAATGACCTTTGAGATCAGAGGGAATGCAACGTTTGGCTTTTACTTAGGGTTTCAAACGACCCTAGGAGATAGCACCAGTCATTGGGTACGTTTTAATAACGGTAACTACACACTCACCGATCTATGGACACGCTATACAATTGACCTTAGTGAATTTTCCAATTTTAGCAGTGCTAACTTAGAAACAGTGAATTCTCCTTTTACTATTTCAGACCTTTATGGAGAATCAGGCGGCAGTGCGCCAACGGACAGTACAATTGAAATAAGAAATATTGCATGGTTGGAATAAAACATACAAAACCAAAGCAATAAAGGTAAACTCTGGGTTTTTTGATTGAATTTCACCCAACCACTAGCAAGATGACGAGTCAGGCATTGGGCTTTATATTGGGAAACTACGCCAATTTTCTTCAATCCAGAATTAACACAATTTGATAGTGGAAAGTTGATTATTCAACACACACCGCCAAACTCAATTAGCTTTTATAGATTTCAACTCTACTAGATTCTCTATCTGACACAAAAGTCGTTCGACATTGTGCTGATAACATTTTTAGAATGTAAATAAGTAGTAAAGCTGGCAGCAAGCCGGCCTTTTGCAGCAACATGATGTAAAGCATCCATATCTAAAATGGTTACTTGGCGGTTGTGGACGCTAATTAATTGCTGGCGTTGAAAGCTCGCAAATAGCCTACTCACGGTTTCAAACTCCATACCCGTATAATTAGCAATATCCGTGCGTGTCATACTAACTCTAAACTGAGTTCCAGAGAGTCCGAGACTAGACAACTGCTCAGATAACTCACTAATGAAATGTGCGAATTTCTGCTCACTAGAACGGCAACTTAAGCACATTATCATTGCGCTATCATTACTCAGTGCACTACTCATCGACCGCGATAAGCAGTTCCTAAAATCATCACTGCTTTTAACCAAGCTATTTAAATCTGATTCTTTTACTAGGCACACACTGCTAGTCTCGAGGAAAAGAACATTTTGCTTATAAATATGTTCATCAAATCCATCCACGCCTAATAAGTCTCCTGGATAAAAAAATTTAGTAATATGTTCTTTACCATCTATAGAGGTAATAAAAGATTTAGCTGAGCCCGAGCGCAATATATATAACCCTTCAAACGGTTTTCCAGCAGAATATAGCGATTGTCTGGCATGAAAAACTAGGTGGGAATTTATTAATTTTAAATTGTTTGATTTTTGAGCAGTTTCTAAGCATACTTTCGAAGATGTATTTGATTTAACTACGCGACCGAACGGTAATGACGAAATATTCATGTTTTTATAACCTGTTTTTGAGTTCGAGTCATTGACGCTAAACAGAAGTCCAGCAACATTTCTAGCGGTCAAATTTATGGTATTTAATAAACTTTATATTACGATTTATGCATGTGCTATTCGCACGATTACTTATTTAATTGCGGACAATACGTATTTTATAACTAATAAGGATATTGTGAATGGAACTATTTAATAGTCAGATACTAGCCCGATTACTATCAAATACTGATAAGGGTGAACTAGCCATAAAAGACGCTAGCGCTAAATTAATCGCTATATTCAATGCAACCCCTGATGCCTTCATTATTATAAACGAAAAAGGGATAATTGAACTCGTAAATGCAGCCACTACGGCTATGTTTATGTATGACGAAGAAGAATTGTTAGGCCAAAATATCAGCATTCTAATGCCTGCTTCGTTGAAGCGACATCACGACGGATATCTTTCGTCATATATAAAAACAGGCAAAACTAACATTATTGGTACAGGTAGAAAACTTCGCGCTGTTAAATCCAACGGTCAGGAATTTGCTATGCATTTAAGTGTTGGTCAAGTCAAGAATTCAAGTCATATGCAGTTTGTTGGAATAATTAGTGACCTTTCAGAGCAAGAAAAATACCAAACAGCATTAGCAGAGACACAAGAAAAGTTGACACAGGCAACTAGATTGAGTGCCATGGGTGAGTTGGCAGCAGGAATTGCACACGAAATTAATCAACCGTTAGCCGCAATAGCAAGTTATGCGCAAGCCTCTAAGCACTTGATTAACTCACTTCAAACTGTTGATGTGAAAATGATAACTGGTCCGCTGGATAAAATTGGTGAGCAAGCTATGCGTGCTAATGAAGTTATTAATCGGCTTAGAAATCTAGTCCACAAACATACAGCTCAGAGGGAGAGAGTGGACATTAATGCGCTTATCGACGAAACTATCAATCTTGCAAAAGTAGACCCACGGATGTTAGGTCACTCAATTGAACTCGACTTGATAAAAGACCCCCTCATTGAATTATTTGTTGATCCTATTCAAATACAACAAGTGTTGCTGAATTTAATTCGCAACGCAGTGGATGCGATGGAACAAGAAAAAGAAATGCCATTAAAGATAACGTGCCATTTGATATCTGCAAAACAAATTGAAGTGTCGGTTATGGATTTTGGTACAGGTATTGATATGGATGTCAGCCTTAATATCTTTGCACCATTTTTTACAACCAAAGAAACTGGGATGGGCATGGGATTATCTGTTTGCCAAACAATAATCCATGGTCATGGAGGCAAAATATACTATCGTCCGAGTCAGCCAAAAGGCACGGTATTCTCGTTCAGCCTTCCTATATTTATTGAAAATCAGGGTGGTGGGGAGAAATAAATGGAAAACGCCCAGGTTAAAGAATTCAATGCTACCGCTCAAGTAGTTGATGATGACGATGCAGTGCTAGATTCTGTCAGTTTATTATTAAGCAGTATTGACATCAATTCAAACATCGGGAATTAAAATTGCTACTAAATAAGTTTAGCTTCACACAGCAGTTTATTTACGAGCCTTTTAATTTCCTGTTCCCACCCACAAACCGAGTATCATTCAAAAAAATATGTGAATCGTAAAATCTTTACACTCAAAAAGAAAGGATGCCCTTGTCTGACATCCTTGCTCATACGTCTGGCGCACAGGTTATAATGCTCGTACTAAATTATCGTCTAATGACACAGGCGAAGGTATATGCGCGTCAGCGTTCCAGTGCGTAAATAAGCTTTATTGCATAGAACTGGGAAGTGTTTTATTCTATTTGTACTTCTAAAATCCTTCCACATAGCTTGACCGTTTAACATAGCACATCACGCTGAGATTTAGAGGAAGTACAAAATGAAGTTAGCAATTATATTGTTGGGATTTATGTGTGTATTTGCATCTAGTGTAAAAGCACAAGAATTATCTATTGGCCATGGCATTCAATACAGTGGATTAGTTGGAGCACAAGTCGCTTGGAAACGTGAAAATCACAATCTTCGAGCGTCTCTTGGTCTTGTTGGCGCTGGAATTGGTTACGACTATTTTATAAATGACAAGGTTTCGCTTGGTGGCTCGCTAACAGAAACCATAGCAACCATATACTCTTTGAATGCTACCTACTATTTTTCTGGGAACGCCCAAGAAGGATTTCGCCTCGGTCTTGATGTTGGCCAAACGGATGGTGACATTAACTGGCCTAGTTTGGGTGGTTCGACAAATAAAGCCAGAGTCAAAACGATTGCTTGGTTTAGCGTTGGATATCAATTTTAACTAACGTCATATATCACTAAAGATTAGGAGCAAAAATGTTTACTCGAGCCATTGTGCGCAAACCCTGCCAAGCTATGCTTAACGGACTCACCGAAGCGAATATGGGCCTACCCGATTACGCTTTAGCCTGTGAACAGTATCAGGATTATATTGATGCGCTGAAAGAATGTGGCTTACAGGTAACCGAACTTCCGGCCCTCGAAGACTATCCTGATTCATGTTTTGTGGAAGACGTTGCCCTGCTCACACCAAAGTGCGCTATTTTGACTCACCCAGGAGCGGCAAGTCGCAGAGGAGAAGTCATGCATATGGAAGCCGCAATTAACGAATTTTACCCCAACTTAGAACGCATTGATTTACCAGGCCATGTGGAAGCTGGGGATATTATGATGGTAGCAGAGCATTTTTATATAGGCTTATCCGCACGCACCAATGCCCAAGGTGCAGCCCAATTGATCAAGATATTGGACAAACATAATTTGTCGGGATCAATGGTTGAAATGTCAGAATTATTACACTTAAAAACAGGCGTAAGCTATTTGGAGAATAACAATCTACTGACCTTTGGCGAGATGCATGCACATCCTGATTTTACTCAGTTTAATCGAATCGAGATCGACACAGATGAAGACTATGCAGCCAACAGTGTATGGATAAATGGCACTGTATTAGTGCCTAAAGGTTTTCCTAAAGCGCTGAAGGCGATTCAACATTTGGGTTATGAAACACGCGAAGTAGCGATGTCTGAATTTCAGAAATTGGATGGGGGCTTAAGCTGCTTATCACTGCGTTTTTAATATATGAACAAGACAGTTACCAAGTCTACTCAAACTGAGTAACGAGAAAGTAAACATTGATTTTGAACTGTTGCATAGGCCTGTCAATAGCTGAACTGGTTCGAAGGTCTGCACTATTAAGATAGCGAGTAGTGAACGACTATTTAAGATGTCATCTTTTTCTAGCCAGCCGCGTCGCGCCTGCCCTGCCCTGCCCCATAATTCAGGTTATTAGTCTTAAACCAAATAAAATCAGCCCTGTTGAATAGAACAGGCTTATGGTTTATTTTCCCTATACTGAGTATATATCAACATTGTTATAGGTACTATGGATGGCAAAAAATTCAAGATCTTAATCGAGCTCAGCCTTTTTCTGTGATGTCGGCAAACAATGCAGGACTGGACAAGGGTACTGAAATCATGTTTCAAACAAGGCATAGTCAGAACGTGAATTTACTGCGTCATTAAAAATAGATATCGATTAATGCACTCAAGTTTTACAATATATTCATCAGACATGGATACCATTTGAATTCTTTCACGAAAGCTAGTGAAGGCCGGTCGAGCAACGTTTTCGGCTGGATAATAATAAAAGGGCCTAAAAATTTAGGCTAGGGAAATTTAATGTTTTTAAAAAAAATCTTACCAGCGGCGACACTAAGTATTTTGGCGATGGGCATTGCTGAAGCAGCAGAAACGGTCATTGCGTTTGATATGGTAGAAAGTGCTAGTCTTAATTTAATCTCGTATGACAATGCATATACAGATGCCTTTGGTAGCCCGGCTGACGGCTTTCAGAAGTATCAACGTGGTGTTTCTGCATCCATACCTTTTGCTGTCTTAGACGACACCAAAGAATTTAGTAGTGATTCTTTGGGTGTCGTTAATAGCGCGAACACCGAAGCGTTTTTTGGTGTGGTTGATACTCAAAACGGCGACAATGATGGTGACGTAGTTGCCTCTTGGGTTTTTGATGTAAGCGGCGCAACTGGACTTGGCTTACAAATTGACATGGGTGCAATGGGTGACTTTGAAAATAGTGATATTTTCAAATTAACAGCCTCTATTGACGGTAAAACTGCGGTTGAAATTTTTAATATTGTAGCAGATGAGTCAGCTAGTCTGACATATACATTGGAAACAGGTAAAAACATTACGCTTGGTGACCCGCTCACTATTCCTGGTAAAGTGCTATCCAATATTTTAAGTCCAGCGCGAGCGGCAATACCTGGCAAAGGAAGCCAGTTGAGCCTAAGCTTAATTGCTAAAACCAACGGTGGTTCAGAAGCATTTGTGTTGTAAAACTTAAAAGTACTCAGCGACTTTTCTGCTGAACCTCCAGTTAGTCCTGAATTATTGCCTATTTCAGTTATTCAAGGCAGCGGTAATGCAACCGAACTTAATGGTTTAGAAGTTATAGTTGAAGGTATCGTGGTTGGTGACTTTCAGAATAATGCTGCTGAGGATAATGGCGAACTACGCGGCTTTTTTGTTCAATCAGAAGTAGGTGATGGGAGCCCGTTAACGTCTGATGCATTATTTGTGTTTGATGGCTCTTCTCCTGCCATAGATGTCGCGTTAGGTGACAAGGTAAGCGTGACTGGTCGCGTATCCGAATTTAGTGGAATGACTCAAGTAAGTGCGGTAGAAGTGTCGATTTTAGCCACCGATTTCGCCTTACCTACTGCACAAGTGCTGAACTTACCGATTATCGATGATCAGCAGCTAGAAGCCTTAGAGGGCATGCGCATAATCTTGCCACAAGATTTAGTTATTGGTGAATATTTCAACTTTGATCGCTTTGGCGAGATAAAATTAATATTACCACTAGATGGTGATGCACGTTTAAATATCCCAACCGCGGTCGTTGAGCCAAATTCAAATGATTATTTTGACTTATTAGCAGCCAATGCGACTAGACAAATTACATTAGACGATGGGCGTACATCACAAAACTCTGATCCAGCGATGCATCCGAATGGTAAAGCATTCACTTTAAGCAATCAATTCCGTGGTGGCGATACTGTTACAAACGTCCAAGGTGTTATGCATCAGGCATTTAGTGCATACCGTATACAACCGACTCAAGGTGCGCAGTATACTGCATCAAACCCTCGCAAAGGTGCTCCTGTCATTTCAGGCAGGTTAAAAATAGTATCGTTCAACGTACTCAATTATTTCACTACGCTAGATCAAAATGGCAATCGATGCGGCCCATCGGCAAGTAGTTGTCGTGGTGCCGATAATGCAGAAGAGTTTGAGCGCCAACGCGCTAAAATCATTCACGCTTTAGCTGAGATAGATGCGGATGTTGTTGGTTTAATCGAAATTGAAAATAATGCCGATGCATCACTCAAAGACTTGGTTGAAGGTTTAAATACGGCAATTGGTCAAGACGTTTATGCTTACGTTGACACTGGTGTCATTGGTACAGATGCAATTAAGGTAGCCATGCTTTACAAGCCGAACGCAGTTTCCCTAGCGGGTAATTTTGCTGTCCTTGATTCTTCTGTTGATCAGCGTTTCATTGATACTTCGAATCGTCCTGTTTTAGCGCAAACCTTTATTGAAAACAAAGAGGGTGGTCGTGTTACTGTTGCAGTAAATCATTTTAAGTCGAAAGGGTCTAGTTGCAATAGCCTAGGCGACGTCGATATGCAGGATGGTCAAGGAAATTGTAACTTAGTGCGGACGGATGCCGCAGCGGCTTTGGCTGACTGGTTAGCGACTGATCCAACTGGTAGTGACGATCCTGACTATCTCATTATTGGTGACCTAAATAGCTATGACGAAGAAGATCCGATTGTAAAATTACAATCGGCCGGCTTTGCTGACATGGTGAAGCAATTTGGTGGCGAGAAAGCGTATTCGTACTTGTTTGATGCTGCTGTTGGTTATCTTGATCATGCCTTAGCATCACCGGTGTTAACGCAGCAGATAACAGACACCAGCGTTTGGGCAATTAATGCTGATGAGCCTGATATCTTAGATTACGATACGTCATTCAAAAAAGACGCACAAGTTGCCTTATACGCGCCTGACGCATTTCGCAGCTCAGACCATGATCCTGTGATTGTAGGCCTCAATCTTTACATCGTTCCACGCGATAAAAATCAGTGTAAAAAAGATGGATGGAAAGACTTACGCCGTAACGACGGAACGCAATTCCGTAATCAAGGCTTATGTATACGTTATGTGAATAACGGAAAATAGCCTCGACTTAAGGCAGATAAGTTATTACACAAAGTAAAGCCGGTCAGTTAAACTGACCGGCTTTTTTATGCTCAGAATTCAAACCCGTTAACTTGTATGTCAACACTGTGGCGTTTAATAGCAAGGCATTGAATTATATGACATGGTAAACCCTCTGGTGTAAGTGAATATCAGTCCCAAGAGTTATAATATATTTGGTTTGCAGCACTTTTGTATTGTGCTCGTCAAGGATGTATCTCTGGCGGTCGGCTAAACAACAGCGGCCTTAGGCCGTCCAATATCGTACGGGAAGAATGTGCCAAATGGTCGCACGAAATTTTACATTTTCCGATTTTTGCATAGCAAGTTTGCCACCTTTACTGCAATTATATTGCCTGTCTTCTTGAATCTAATCTTGAAACATTAGCTGTTTTAAATTAAAGGCAATAACAATCCCGCCGAAGCGGATTCTTAGATAGTGAGATTTACTTGCGCTTTCCTTCGGCGTGTCATGCTAAGGGCAACGAGGCCTAAACTAAATAGAGCGAAAGTAGCGGGGGCCGATACCACCTGAATCCTTATTCCAGAAAATCCGATTTCGTTACTAATGCTGGTTACGCCATTATCCAGAATAAGTACATTGCTAACCCTTCCCTGATTAGTCGCGAGGCAGCAGAGCCCAAGGAAAAAACTATCGGCTGTACCAAATACATTTCCGGTGATATTGTCAAAGGAAAACTTAACTGTGGTGGCCTCCGCTGCCCCCACCTATCCATCCAGCAAATGCCAACACCGCCAGTAATCGCGTAATTATTTTCATTAATTGCTCCAATTTAAATGTTTGTACAATTATAAGTAAAATTCACGCCACCCATTAACAGCATGTCCTCTAGCGGTTTGGCGTTAAAAATAACCCACATGTGTAAAAAATATGACACTTATAGCCTTCGTTTGTTAGTGGTTATTGGCAATAAGTTGGAAGTTCGAGAAATGGCTCAAATCTGTCAAAACTTTTGTCTCGAACGATGTTATACCACCCGAATGACAGCAGTTTGGTATCTGAAATCATCGAAGAAAATAGTACGTCCCCTTTCTTGGCCATAGCAGTCGGTCTGCTACGATAGTTTGTATGACCGGAATTCGCTGTGAGCTCAATGCCGCCCCTTAATCAATTTTGACGACCGGCCGCTTGCTGGCAAGGAACAGTCTGTCACTGTCGCTCGCTCACCTCTGCTTATATTTATGAGATAAACTTATTACAAAGTTTTAAACGTCGTATTGTCGATCTGTAATTAAGTTTATGACTCGTGAGTTATACAAATCAAACACTTAAAAACGACTTATATTAATAAAGATTGTAACTTATTAGATTCACCCTATCCAAAGCCACATAAGTACTTTAATTTAGTTTGTGACTGGATATTCATCTGTAACCCCCCTTATTCAACTGGGTGTCAATGCCAATGGAAAACGGCACCAACTGAGCCAGCGATAGGTTTTGGACTCAACGATGTCGAACAGCTGGAAATTATTAGCAGTCATTACCCATGTTGAAAAATGTCCACGTACGTTCAGGTCATGGTTTCACTAGCGGGATTGAGCTTGCCCCATAAAAATGGGGTAAGGCTAAACAGCAGACGATGGGAGGATTATCTTCACTAACCGTTTAAATACCAAGTACGCGCTGAAAACAGGTATCTAACGGCGCAAATTGAGCGCCACCTCAGATAAGTCTGTTTGAATAAAAGCCGACAGTTCGCCGACTGTCGGGGCATGATTGATATAAAAGGGATGGCGATATACAAAATAAGAGGCAAGCTGTATTTTCATTTTATGAAAAATGATGTTTATCTTACCCGCACCCTATTTTTTTTGCTTTAG
>JAWUVZ010000024.1:0-7631 GCA_034112105.1 Glaciecola sp.
AGAATAATCTGATGACGGTCTCGGGCAGTTTCCTGCCGTTGATTCTACCTCCGTTGTACACACACCCTAGGTCATTACCGCGCAGGCGGTAACCTCCCAACTCCACCCCAAAATCAAAAAACAGTCCTTTTCAATACTGCTAAACAGATATATGTTAATTCAGTAATTGAAAAGGAATTCAATCATGAAACAACCCTGTATATACATTATCACTAACCGTCACAACTCTACCTTATACATCGGCGTAACCAGTAACTTATTGCAGCGCATTTATCAACATAAACACAAGCTAATTAAAGGTTTTAGCTCAACATACAATCTAGATAAGCTAGTTTACTTTGAGCAATTTGACGATATGGAGAACGCAATACTTTGGGAGAAAAGACTCAAGAAATGGAACAGGGATTGGAAAAGTCGGCTTATCCATGAGTTGAATCCTAGCTGGGAAGATTTATACTTTGCCTTCAATTCTTAGTTTCTATTTGAAATTGCACTAAACAACGGGAGGTCACCGCCTTCGCGGTGATGACCTAGGTTGTTTTAGTGTAGTGCGAACAACGTAAACAGGCGGCTTCTGCCGTGCAACAGACTGTCGAGTTTAGTCGAGCTCTTAATTTAAAATGGTTGAATTGAGTCTAGCTAGGCTAATACACATAGTGAATGTTTATAGCGATTCGCCACATGAAACTTTCACTTGTATTTTCAGAAATTTTTGTTACCTCTTCTTGTAGATACGTGTCGCGATAGTATCCATCTACTACATTGTTGTTAACTACGCTCGCAAACTGCTCGGCCAGGATGGACCTGGCCACATATCACCGCTCGCGGCCTATCCCCTGCCATAAATTGTGGCAGGACCAACTAAAACTTTGGGCGCTGAGATTCGCGCCGTCAAATTTAATGGCGTTGCTAGCTGTAATCGCAGATTAATATGAATATATTACTAAGCACTGTAAGAGTAGCTATTTCACTTGAGCCAGAATTACCCGGAGGTATGCCGAATGATATGTGGGATGCAATTCGAAACGATAGAGACGCCTGCGAAAAAGCGATGAAAATGACGGTTGCATCAACGAAGGCGGGTATTAAAGAAAGGCTCGCTAATATTATTAATAGCGACAGTTAACACAATGCTTCAGACTCTTTCCTGATTATGGATGTGACATCCTACCAACATAATTGGATTTGGGCGCCAGCCAAATACCTATACGCAGCGATGAACAGTTTCGATACGGTAGAAAACCGGGGTTACCTGTTAATTCACGATTAATCTGGCAAATAGCTTAATGATAATAGCCATGACTAGCGCCTAGGCGGACAGAATTAACTGTGCCACTAATCTTCGCGGCCCATGCGCCACCGGCTCGGCCTTACCCAGGCGGAACAGCATTTGTACGGTTTCAGCCTTAGCGATATTAAAGCTTTGTTTGAACTCAGCCTGCAGGCCGAGCATGTCGTCATACTCCTGTAAGACCTGGCTCATCGGATGTTGAGCGAGCCCCATTAGTGTTGTTTGCAGGTTCATGCGACAGTAATCTCGCCCAATTTTTATCTGGTCTAGTCGAGAGTTACCGGTACTGGTCAACCACGCAAACGTACTCGTAGACTCAGATACTTTTTGGGTCATATCGACCGCCTGCTGACCGAATTCTGTTGGGTCTTGCTCTACTTTTTCTCGATCGAGGAAAAATGTTTCGGCAACAAATTTGGTAAACCCGGTCATACCGGCCTGGGCCACACCAAAACCATCTCGGTATTTTTTAACTTCATCATCATTGAACCGAAACATGTCGATTGTTTCGCTGTCACGCTGAGAATTACCAACTTCGATTTGCATCGCTTTCGTCAGTATCCTGGCCATTGTCACTTTGTCCTGTGGTGAATCAATCACGGTTAGCTTATACCCACTTTGTTGTTGGTGGTGAGCGTCGCGTAGGGTGTTGAGTTCTGACTCGCTCAGACGATAGTTGTTGTATTCTCGTTTATTGGAGTGGCGCGACAATAATGCACTAAATAATGGGTCTTTAGTCAGTTCGGTTTTTCGAGCAAGTTCAATAGCGGCGACTGGTTTGCTGGGTAATTCAGTATTGCCATACATACCCTCCGGGAAGTAATCGATATTGGCCTCGTATCCCAGACCGTTGGCCGCGATTATTAATGTTTCAAGAAAGGTGCCCTGACCAATATGAATCTGCCGATGTACTGGATCAGTTTCGGGCAGGAGACGGCTCGGGTCGACATATAACTCAAAACTTGTTGGCCCGGTAAGTCGGATTATCCAGGGCTGCTTATTATGAGGATTAGGGCATAAAATGGCGTAGGCCAGCACCCGAAATCGAATGTCTTTTTCATTTTCGTCAGGCCCGTTCCAACCGAAGTCTTCATCTGGTATTGAACCTGAACAACTAATCAAACTGCTACTCAAAGCGACACTACCAATTCCGAGGCCGGTAATTTTAATAAATTTTCTGCGATTCATGGCTAGTCTCTTATGGGGTGAGCTGTTATTATTAATTCCAAGGAATATATATTAGATTCCTTGGAATCTAATTGCAAGAGATTTTTAAAATGACAGAAAAAGAACTAAACCAGCGCGAGCAAACACAGGTTCATATGACGGTATTGCTTGGCATAATCCAGCAACTAATGACTACCCGACAGAATCGCCAGTTCGAAGGCAGAGAATTGACTCTGTCTCAATTTGGCCTGCTTAATCACTTCACGCATGAACCCGATAAAAGCTGGACGATAAGCGATCTATCCGAGGTGATGGAAATGAACCAGCCTGGTATCACCAAAATTGTAACTCTACTGGTCAATAAAAAATTACTGTTATCGACACCAGATAAGTTAGACAAACGTAAACGTCATTTAAAGATCACTCAGAAAGGCCTCGAACTCTGCCGTGATACTTTTAATTCACTATTGCCCAACATTTCTCAGGTGTTTGGTGATTGGGATGACGTTTCATTAAAACAATTCCAGCAGCATCTGCAAAAGTTAATGAACTGGCTAGATGCCAATCGAATAACCTAAAAGGAACACTATTGATCGCTAGGAGCGAGACATGCATTAACTTTGAATTGCTGTTTATCCTTACCCGTCATGATTAAATCAAACTCTGCAAACCCGAAATCCCTGGCATTGATATGCAAAGCTAGGTTCTGTGTTCTGGCGTAATATTGGCGGGTCGATATCGGACAGTGCTAGCGATTGTCCGCCCATCTATTCAGGATGTGTTTTCTGATATTCACCACCCCATCGGCATAACCTGTCGAGTGCCGGGTTATTAGTAACAGCAGCCGGAAGGGACTGGTAGCGAGCCAAAGCCTACCGACTCAACTGTTCACGTCCATGCACCTTCAGGAAGTCGATCATCGGTCCCTTAGGCACAATACCGGTAGGATTAATCGGAGAATAGAACGTATACCTGATCTATGCAACAGCTTTATTTGATAACCAATAATCAAGATTATTTACACTTTGCTTATCACATTGTTGACTTTGTTGAGGCCTATATTAAACAGGCTGATATCTATTTTTCATCAATGTCTGCGGTTTCAACTAAAGTCGAAGGTGCTTACTATCAATTTTCTGCAGTGAACAATATAAATGCTTTAGGGGGGAGGGGATTTTTTAATGTGGAAAATAGGCTGTTGTCGTCAGTTAAACCAATCATCCCTAGTTCGCAAAAGCTCGAGGCGTATAAAATTATTCGCCAGTAGCAACAACGACCTTCTGTTGATGAAAAAAGTATCTTAGCTTGGAATGCGATTTCTGAACTACACCAAATAACCGGTAAAACAGAATTACGTTTAATTAGACGTAACGGTGCGGATGCATTGCTGGCTAATTTTTATAGAAATGACAAGTTGTATTGAATTAAATTCAAGGAAAATGCCTCCATTAATACAACTCTATATGATTTTGGCTGGATTATTTTGATATTCAACGAGCTTTACCTTTCCTTTGGCGAGCAAAAATACACAGCCTTTATCAATGATATTATGTTATCTTTTGCATCTGCAGTTAGCTCTGCTAGTTGGGGGAACTTGGTAACAGATTCTGAAATGCCAAGTACCTTAGGCATTACATTGGATGCAATAGCTAAATTGCAACATATAAAGGAGTCAGTTAATTTTCACGAAGATATAAATTCTGTACAATCTATTTTTGAAATAAAAAATGCGAATATAGATTCAGTATCGGCAGTGTTTTCTTTTAATCAATACTTTGCCAAATTCCCCCGTTTGTATAAAAGATCCGCGCGAAGAAAGGCTGTGGCATTTGTAGAGCGCGCAGAAAAAGATGGTCGTCTTCATTTGAACATAGCGGATGGTTGGCATGTTAATGCTCATGTTCCATTAGATTCAAAATTAATTCCTACAAAATTGAGGCCGGTAAATCGAGATGATAATTTTTAGCGTCACACACTGCTGGGCAATTGCGCAAATTAGGATTTTCAGCGACACAAATACGTATTTATGAGGGAGATACGGTCATTCGTTTTATTGGAATGCGCTCATCTAATAGTCTTAACGAGCTTCATTTAAAGGTACAGGCGTGTTCAGATACTATTTGCCTTTTGCCAGAAGTCGTTAATCTCAGTTTATGAAAATAGTGGAGAAGCAATGTTAGTCAGTCATCTAAAAAAATTTATATTTATTAAGTCGGTGAAAACGGCGAGTACGTCGGTTGAGGTGTATTTTGAGCGCTATTGTGTTGCCGATCAAAACTGGGTCCCTCAACATCACCGAGACCAGTCAGTCTCTGCTGCTGGTATTGTTGGACATCGCGGGCCAAGTAAGAGGGAAAGGGCTGAGTTTTATAATCATATGCCTGCGGTTGAATTGCAGGCCAAACTTTCACCAACTATTTGGCAAAATTATTTTAAGTTTACTATTGTGCGCAACCCATTTGATAAAATAATCTCCGCTTTTTATCACTTTGAAAAATCGAGGCACCCCGAAAAATATATGGGGCAAACAGAGAGTGACGTGACGTTGTTTAGACGTTGGGTAAAAAGCGGTGTAAAAGTGTTAGACAAGCATATTTATCTGGTAGATAACGCAGAGGCCTTAGATTTTTATATACGCTACGAAAATTTATTGGACGGGATACAGCAAGTTTGTGAAAGTATTAATGTACCATTTCAACCCGAACACTTACCCGAATTTAAAAATCAATTCAGAGATCGTAGCTTTGCCACAGCTGATTTTTATGATCAGCAAACTCATGATATTATTGCAAAAAATTATGAGTTTGAGATTGAGACGTTTAGTTATGTACTCTAATTAACTAATGTAAAAGCAAGCAAAATAAAGAGGATGATTTATGTTGTCGGAAAAGCACAATTTTTTATTTTTACATTTGCCAAAGACCGCGGGCAATAGCATACAAGAAAGGTTGAAAATCTATTCTGAAGACAAAATCGTTTGTGTAAATGACATTCAGGATGGTGTCGAAAGGTTCGAAGTCAGAAATCAGTTTGTTGGAATACATAAACATTCAAGTCTAAGTGACTACCAAAAAGTGCTGCCTAACGGCTTATTTAAGCGTTTGTTTATTTTTGCCACAATAAGAAATCCTTGGGAAAGAATGATGTCGTTTTATTTTTCACCCCATAGGGAAGTGATAAAGTGGCACAGAGGTGACTTTATTACTTTGCTTAATCAGGTGCTTACTTTACCTGAATTACTCTCTGTTGAAAGTGAAAGTATTGATAATACGTGGGCTAAAAATGTTGATTTTATAATCAAGTTTGAACAACTTGAAATCGACTTTAAAATGGTGTGCCAAAAGCTGCAACTGCACTATGAGCCTCTTGATGTTAGGAATAAATCAACGCGTTCAGCTTATAGAACCTATTATGATCAAGAGTTAATTGATTTAGTAGCAAATAAATTTGAACAAGAAATAATATACGGGCAGTACGTATTTTAAAATCTGATACTCGCTTAAGTTCATAAAAATTTATAAGGAATAAAGTATCCTTTGAAAAAAAGATTTGTATAGCGCATTGGTTAATCTGCAATTTAATTTACCGCCATCGAGTAACCTTTGTAATACTAGAAAATATTCTGTAGTCACAGTGTAATTAGACAATTTTATTGGTAAAAAAAGTTTATAAAAAAGCCCGTAGGCTATAAAAATTGGGGGCTTTAAGGCGCTCACATAGCAACCTTATGCAATCTAATGTCGCCCATTGGCGCAATTACCATTAATAAAATATAAAACTTCGAAAACGATACCCTATTTTATATCCCTTTGAATCATGCAACTGACTAATATAGTAGGTCTGTCAATAAAGAGTGCGATACGAGAGATAATTTAGATAGCAATAATTGAGTATAAGAATGTATGCTCTAGCCCGTTTGCATTTTATGATTGGACCACCAAGAATATAATTGATATGCAAGAGATGGTTGATTAGCTTTAAACGATGGTATTTCAAGTGGCGATTCAGGAAAAATAGATGCCGACTCTATTAAAGTATTGGCACGCGCCAGATCTGGTATGCAATCTCTATAACCCATACTTTTTAAGTAGATCATCTTCTGTTTGCCGCTTCTGCAAATTGGCTTTGTTCTTCTATTCTGGCGTCAGATATAAATCGGCGCTTAGGTATATCTGAACTGAGTAAATAACGCCGCTGTAAACTCGTCAGGGCTTTGTAAAAACCTACTCCATAAAATGCAGTATTGCTCTAATAAAGCCTTATCGGCGCTCATTATAAGTCCATATCCTGACATATCCTTTTTAACTTCTGACCATCGTTTACGAGCTTCACCGCTTAAACGTTTTGGGCAAGTTGGGAACGACAAAGGCATTGCTGGTAGCGGCTTCACTTCGTGTCTGTCCTTCCTGTGCGCAACGTGAAGTAACTTTAAGTGTTTAGGGCTTACGTCTATTAGTCATTGTTTATCCTCTATCCAAAATATTTGTTTATTGCCCTTTGTGCGTTCGTTAAGGTGCCAACCTGCCTTACCCTTATGTACTTCAAAGTAACCTTGATGCACATCGGTCTTGGCTATCACTGGGCAATTGATTTGTCTAGATGCTTTACGTAGTCTAAGTGGCACTTGTTACTTTTCCTCCTTAGCATTACCTACTGTGGCATCATAATACAAACTGTAAATTTATGGAGCTTGACATGTATTATTCAATCGCTTTGTGGGTTTAATTTGATTTTTTAACTCCGGTTTAGCTGGATTTCGGGTGCTGGTGAGTTGCTGTTAATTGCCTAAATAGAAACTGGATACGGCTGGCCCTCCGCACACGGCAAGGTTTTATTTATTGGTCGAAATAGATCCCGCTTTGTGTCAAGTTGTAGTATTCAAAGAAAAATAAACCCCAAGACTGTATGACTGTAAAGAGCGAATTACAGTCATCGGGAGGATTATCTTCACTAACCGTTTAAATACCAAGTACGCGCTGAAAACAGGTATCTAACGGCGCAAATTGAGCGCCACCTCAGATAAGTCTGTTTTAATAAAAGCCGACAGTTCGCCGACTGTCGGGGCATGATTGATATAAAAGGGATGGCGATATACAAAATAAGAGGCAAGCTGTATTTTCATTTTATGAAAAATGATGTTTATCTTACCCGCACCCTATTTTTTTTGCTTTAG
>JAWUVZ010000025.1:0-9539 GCA_034112105.1 Glaciecola sp.
ACAAAAACGTAAGTATAAATGACTTTAATTTTGGAGTGTCTGTATGGCTTGGAATGAGCCGGGTGGTGATAAAAACGACCCTTGGAAAAATCGCGGCGGTAAAGAACAAGGTCCACCAGATCTTGATGAAGTACTGAAGAATTTATTTAGCAAGTTTAGTAAGTCTGGCGGCGGTGGCGGCGGCAGCGGTAAAAGCTACTCTGGTTTAGGGTTAGGTTTACTGTTTGCTATTATTGTTGTTGTTTGGGGCTTGAGTGGTTTTTATACCATTAAAGAAGCTGAACGCGGCGTCATATTGAGATTCGGTGAAAATACCGGCCAACTAGCACAACCTGGTTTAAGCTGGAAGATGACGTTTATTGATGAAATTATTCCGGTAAACGTACAAAATATCAGCTCGTTAGGATCTGCTGGCTCAATGCTGACTGAAGACGAAAACATGGTGCGTGTTGAAATGGAAATGCAATATCGTATTGCTGATCCGTATCTCTGGAGATTCTCGGTTACTGACCCACAAACAAGTTTAAGCCAAGCGTTGGACAGTGCTATCCGTTACGTTGTTGGCCATATGAAAATGGATGACATTTTGACTGATGGTCGAGAGACAGCCAGACAACGAGTTCGCGATGAATTGGATAATATCGTTGGGGCCTATAACATGGGTGTTTCGGTTATCGACATGAACTTTAAGGATGCACGTCCACCGCAAGAAGTAAAAGCGGCGTTTGATGATGCCATTGCTGCTCAGGAAGATGAAGTTCGATTTATTCGCGAAGCTGAAGCTTATGCGAGAGAAATTGAACCACGAGCTCGTGGTCAAGTTAATCGAATGAACGAGGAAGCCCAAGCTTATAAAGAGCGTTCTATATTAGAAGCTCAAGGTGAGGTGGCTCGTTTCGAAGAGTTACTACCACAATACCAAGCTGCGCCAATAGTGACTAGACAGCGTATATATCTTGAGACAATGGAAGAGGTATTTTCGAGTACCAGTAAAATCATTGTTGATACAGAGGGTAGTGGCAACATGATGTACTTACCTTTAGACAAGATTATGGATCGTACAAATTCGCAGACTCAAGCACAACGAGCTCAAGAGCGAAACACATTGGAAGGTTTGCGTAATTCACCAGCGGCAGAAGAGTTGTTGAACAGAACGCAAGATAACAATGTACGCAGCAATAATAGAGAGGGGAGAAACTAAAGCATGAAGAATTTATTAGCTATAGTAATAATTATCTTGTTAGCCATTGGTTACGGATCTATTTTTGTGGTCAAGGAAGGAACGCGTTCTATCGTGGTTCGCTTCGGTAAAGTCGTTGCAGATGATGAAGGTAACACTCAAGTTTATACACCCGGTCTGCAATTTAAATTAGCTGTATTTGATACAGTGAAAGTATTGGATGCTCGTATTCAAACGTTGGATGAGCAACCAGACCGTTTCGTGACGATAGAGAAAGAAGATTTAATCGTCGATTCCTACGTTAAGTGGAAAATCGAAGACTTTGAGCGTTACTACTTGTCAACTGGCGGCGATAGATTTCAAGCAGAGAGTCTGCTGAAGCAGAAAGTAAACAACGGACTCCGTTCTGAATTCGGTTCTCGCACAATCAAGCAGATAGTATCTGGTGAGCGCAGTGAATTGATGGACGAGGCAATGAAACAAGCGTCAGGCAGCACCGATGAATTGGGTGTTAAGATTGTTGACGTGAGAGTTAAACAGATTAACTTACCAACGGAAATCAGCGAATCAATCTTCAATCGGATGCGTTCAGAACGAGCTGCGGCAGCGAGAGAGTACCGTTCTGAAGGTAAAGAGCAAGGTGAGATTATTCGCGCCAATATTGATGCTAAAGTCACGATAATGTTGGCTGACGCCGAAAGGAATGCACGCCAGTTGCGTGGTGAAGGTGCTGCGCAATCAGCTAAAATTTATGCTGATACATTTTCTAAGGACCCTGAGTTTTACTCATTCTTGAGAAGTATGGATGCGTATAGAAATGCATTTAATAGCAAGCAAGACGTGATTGTATTAGAGCCGGACAGTGAATTCTTTAATTACTTAAATTCACAATCAGGCAAAAGAAAGTAGCGTTTTTTACAGCTTAGCAAAGGGGCAGTGTTAATTGATTCTTCCGGATTAATTAACACTGCCCCTTTTTTTATCTCGGTTTTGTTCAACTACTTTGATTAGAGCTCAGAACGCTGCACCACAGTGCACACGCTGAAATTAATGATGAAGTTTGACCACTTTCCACCATTTATATATCGATGCAGAATCATCAATTTGTAGTTTTGGTGAGTCCAGACATGGTGTAAATTATTACTCTGTTTTTGTTCCATTACTAAATTGTAATTTTAAATGAAAGTCGCTTATTATCATTTTTTTATGATATGCAGGCGTATTTTATGTATCATTTAACGCTATAATTATAATAATAAAAGAGAGTGACAGTTGACTAGTCGTAATTCACCTTCAAGCCCGTCATCTAAACCGCCTCAAGATTTATCTAAATCTGGCTGGTTTTCTCGATTTTTATCTACCGTTGAGTGGCTAGGTAATCTTCTTCCTCACCCGATAACTTTATTCGCTATATTGGCAGTGCTTATTGTCTTTCTGAGCGGCATATTAGGGTACTTCGATGTTAGCGTAGCTGACCCTCGTCCAATTGGCAGTAACGGCCGAGATGCAGATGGTATGATTGAAGTTATTTCACTTCTCGATGCTGATGGCTTACGCCGAATTGTAACTGGTTTAGTTACCAATTTTACCGGCTTTGCGCCTCTGGGCACCGTACTTGTAGCCCTACTCGGCGTGTCGCTTGCTGAACATTCTGGATTGCTCAGTACAATAATGCGCTCAATGGTAATGAATGCATCGCCTCGTATGGTAACTGTGGTTGTTGTTTTTGCAGGTGTGGTTTCTAACACTGCGTCAGAATTGGGCTATGTTGTAATGATACCCCTTGCTGCAATGATTTTTCATTCGCTAGGTCGACATCCGTTGGCTGGTTTGGCTGCCGCGTTTGCCGGCGTATCTGCTGGGTACAGTGCAAATATTCTAATTGGAACTGTGGATCCACTACTTGCCGGATTTACCGAAAGTTCGGCACGTATCATTGATCCTGATTACACCGTTAGTGCTGAAGTTAATTGGTACTTTATGATTGTTAGTACTTTTGCTGTTGCAGCGATGGGGGCTTTTGTTACCGAAAAGATAGTAGAACCACGGCTAGGTAAATATAATCCTGATGACGCATCAATTGACTTAGGCAAACAGCAACTAGATAGCCCTACAGCGCTTGAAATAAGGGGGATGAAATGGGCCGGATTCAGCTTTCTGTTGTTAATTGGTCTCCTCGCCATGACGGTTGTACCTGTTGATGGGATTTTACGAAATCAAGAAACAGGCTTAGTAAAAGGCTCACCTTTTCTAAAAGGCATTGTCGTATACATCTTCGTCACTTTTGCCATTCCAGGCTTTGTATACGGAAAAATTGTAGGAACGATGAAAAATGATCGGGACGTCATTGATCCAATGTCAAAAAGCATGAGTTCGATGGGCTTGTATATCGTCCTCGTATTTTTTGCTGCGCAGTTTGTCGCGTTCTTCAAATGGACGAATTTGGGTACGGTTTTAGCAGTCAAAGGTGCCGCAATGTTGCAGGCAACTGGATTAGATGGGCCTGAAGTATTCGTTTTATTTATTCTTATGTGCGGGTTAGTTAATTTGTCGCTTGGAAGTGCATCTGCTCAGTGGGCAATTACGGCGCCTATATTTGTTCCGATGTTGATGTTGATTGGTTATTCCCCCGAAGTTATTCAAGCCGCTTATCGGATCGGTGATTCAGTAACTAACGTTATTACACCCATGATGAGTTACTTTGGGCTCATATTAGCAATAGGTGTTCGCTATAAAAAAGACTTAGGAATAGGGACTCTGATTGCCACAATGTTACCGTATACGCTGGTATTCATAGTTGGCTGGACCTTATTATTTTATTTGTGGGTATTTGCATTTGGTTTGCCGGTTGGGCCGGGTGCACCAACATATTACACGCCATAGACCAGATGATAATGATGCAGGTACTTTTGTACCTGCATTAAGTCCAAAACTAGCTCAACGGCGTAAAAAGACATCAGTTAATTAGCAAAAAATCTCTAAATACTAAAGAATCTATGAAATATAAATCACAAACATCATTTACGCATGGCCAAGCAGATAAAGTTGGCGTTTTAATCTCTAATTTAGGTACACCGCCAGCACCCACTAAAAAAGCGCTTAAGCCCTACTTAAAACAATTTTTATCAGACCCTCGCGTTGTTGAAGTACCCAAAATCATTTGGTGGTGTATTCTGAATCTAATTATTTTGAATATACGCCCAAAGCGTTCAGCTAAAGCGTATAAGACGGTGTGGACTGAAGAAGGTTCGCCTTTACTTGTGCACACCAAAAATCAAGCATTGGGACTTGCGCAAAAGCTGAAGGCAGAATACGGCGATAATATTGTAGTTAGTTATGCAATGCGTTATGGACAACCTTCTGTCAGTCGAGCGATTGATGAGTTACTTGATCAGGGGGCCAGAAAACTGGTGGTACTACCTTTATATCCTCAATACTGCGCGTCAACATCAGGTTCCACGTTTGATGCTGTTGCTGAAGATTTTATGAAAAGGCGCTGGCTACCTGATTTTCGCTTTGTGAGTCATTATCATGATAATCCTGAATACATAAAATGTGTTGCGGATAAAATCAAAACGCACTGGGAAACTCACCCAAGAGCCGACAAGTTGCTCTTTTCATATCATGGTATTCCCAAGCGTTACTTGCTAAATGGTGACCCTTATCATTGCGAATGTCATAAAACATCTCGGCTGATTGCTCAAGAGCTTGGCCTTCAAGAGTCTGAGTATATGACGACATTCCAATCAAGATTTGGGCGTGAGGAATGGCTGAAACCATATACTGATCATACTCTCAAATCATTTCCTGAGCAGGGCGTAAAATCGGTCCAAGTTGTGTGTCCCGGATTTTCATCAGATTGTTTGGAGACTATAGAAGAAATTGGCGAAGAAAACCGAGAGTACTTCGAAGAAGGTGGTGGCGAGCGTTATGAATATATCGAGGCATTAAATAGCGACGATGCGCATTTAACGATGTTGTTTAACTTGGTCAAAGACAATTTACAAGGTTGGGAGCTCGACCCAAGTAAAACGAATGATTATGAACAACGCAGTGCGCTTGCTAAAAAGTTGGGTTGTGAAAAGTAATGTCATCAGAAAGTCCTAAAAACGCGATACAACAGAGTGTGCTCGATGATAATCATTTTCGTGCTCCCGATGAATTATTGCAGGCTCAGGCCTTGGCTAATTTACTAGATACAGCGGTAAAGATCCCATTCATTGGTATATCCGTTGGTTTAGATTTTTTTATTGGTTTAATTCCAGTTGTAGGTGACACCGCTATGTTATTAGCATCCTTCAGAATTATACATTTAGGGCGCAAGTTAGGTATGCCCAAAGAACTCCAGACGTCAATGGTTCGCAATACCATATTCGATTTTGGGTTAGGTTTTATACCGCTGCTGGGAGATTTGGTCGATTTATTCTACAAAGCGAACCAAAAAAATGTACGTATTATGGAGCGATGGTGGATAGAGCAAAATAAACACAAAGTCGATGCCCTAGCTAAACAAAAATTGCAGGAATGGGAACAGCAACAAGATTAGATTAGCGAAATAAATGAGGACCTGATATTTGTCAGTGCCTCATTTATTCTTGCGGCCCGTAAAATCCTACCTACTCTTGATGGCTATATTCTTTTAAAGTTTCCATTGGAATGATACTTAATGCTGCTTCGTTGGTCGCTTCAAGGTCAATCTTAGGCGCCACGTCCATATATAATGCTTCACGCCATCTCATTGCGCACAAGCACCATTTATCTCCTGGTTTGAGTCCTTTGAATTGATAAATTCGATTTGGAGTTATCAAGTCATTGCCACGAGACAACGAGTAGTTCAAAAATTCTTCCGTGACTATTGCACAAACGCTGTGATTACCTACATCACCTTCTGGCACATAGCAAAACCCTTCTCTTGTATACCCCGAGTTGCCGCAACATAATTTCAATGTTGTGCCTAGTACGTTTTTTTGATTTGCCATTTGTAATCCTTTAGCTTTATATTGCGTATCATTGAATATCACCCATTCATTCGAGTCAAGGTTAGCTATTACGATGTTAGATAAGAGTCAGCTTAGTCATATTACAAAAAATAATGAAAACTGCAGTAATGTTTCCGCCGAAGAAATTAAGCGATTTGATAGCCTCGCCGAATCTTGGTGGGACCCTTCAGGAAAATATAAGACAGCGTTGATTTTTAATCAGGCCCGCATTAGCTACTTTATTCCACAAATTTGTAAACATTTCGCCAGAGATCCTAGCACAGATGATTGCTTAAAAGGACTTACTATATTAGATGTAGGCAGTGGCGGTGGACTCGTTTGCGAACCACTAGCCGAGAGCGGAGCGACAGTAGTCGGTATTGATGCCAGTGCAATGAGTATAGAGGTCGCTAAGCGACACGCGCTAAAATCGGGTTTAAATATTGATTATAGACATATGCTGTCATCGGAGCTTGCTGCACAAAATCAGCAGTTTGATGTTGTCATTAACGCAGAAGTTGTGGAGCATGTTCCTGATCAATTGGCCTTAATTAAAGAATGTGGTCACTTAACTAAGGATACAGGGATGGTTATTCTTGCGACGCTCAACAGAACGATTAAGTCTTATATTATTGCTATTGTTGCTGCTGAATATGTGATGCGATATTTACCTGTGGGTACGCATAGTTGGGGTAAATTCATTAAACCAAACGAACTGAATCAAATGGCGAGCTTAGCCAAGCTGACCCAATTATCTGAATCAGGTATGGCTTACAATCCAATCAGCAGACACTGGCGACTTACGAAAGATTTGTCAGTTAATTATATTCAATGCTATAAAAAATAAAAATAGACGAGACATTGTAAATATCTATATTGGTCTTTCCTAATACAGTATAGTCGTTGTAACCAAACATTGAGGATATATAGTAGCTATTGTTGTCTACTCACCTCAATCAACTGGTATTGAAATTTAACTGAAAATTCGTTATTACAATGAATGGCGAGATTTTAATTCAACGCGAAAGGAATACTAATCAATGAAAATTTACGATACTACAACAGCACCCACCCCACGCAGGGTAAGGGTTTTTTTAGCGGAAAAAAATATTCCCATGGAATATGTTCAAGTTGACCTACAAAAAGGCGAAAACCTCTCCACAGAAATGCGTGCAAAAAACCCAATAGGCAAAATTCCTATATTGGAACTCGATGACGGAACTTGCATTAGTGAAAGTGATGCTATTTGCCAATATTTTGAAGCGTTACAACCGGAGCCTCCATTGTTCGGTGAGACACCATTACAAAAAGCACAAATAGCCATGTGGTCTAGGCAAGTCGAGTTGTACTTGTTTATGCAAATTGGTATGTGCTTTCAGCATACGACGGGTTACTTCAAAGACAGAATGAATCCGATTAAAGAGTATGGTGTTGAAGCTGGTATTAATGCTTCGAAATTTTTAAACGTGTTAAATCGTCGCCTTGAAAATAGCCTATTTGTCGCAGGAGATGAATTTTCAATTGCAGATATTACGACCATGTGTTCCATCGATTTTGGTCGCGTAGTAGATGTACGTATGAAAGAGGAACATACCGCCTTACAAGAATGGTACAAACGTGTTTCTGACAGACCTAGTGCAAAAGCATAAAATATAATTAGGAAGCGTTACCCATAATAATAATATCTAACAAACCGCGGCATTAGTCAAAATGTAGATGATTCAAGTCGAATTATCTATTAAATTGGTCTAATCAGGACGATTAGCAACTCCCTTTTTGCAATTGTAAGATTATGTTTCAAAACTGTTACAAAACTCCAATAAATATGCTACAAACGAAGCTGCTATGGATAAATTAACAAAGATTCTCAGTTTCAACATATGAGAACGTGCCAGGGCAAATAATTCCACACTAAAATAATAAGACGAAGGGGAATTTACCCCACCCAACAGGAAGATGGAGAGTTTACCAGTGAATCCAAAAATCACACTAGCCGTGTCGGCTGCTTTAATGACGATGTCTGTGCACTCAGCAACCGATTTAAGTACAACGACAACCAACGTTAAAAACGATACACTAAGAGCCTCGCAAGCGATTTCTGTCAATAAAAACAGCAAAACTAAAGTAGTTGTTAAACAGACTTTTATTGTAGAGAAAAATTTAGAAAATAAAGAATATATTTATATTGTACATTTAGACAATGACTCTGTTGCTATGTATGACGGAGGCGTTGAAGGACTTGAATCGACTAACCCCCACCAAAAATTCACCAATTTAGACTTAGCGAAGCGAATAAAAGGCGGGCAAAGGCTGGATAAATCGGCTCCGTCAGTCGTTGCTTATAAATCATTTTTGGAAAGCAAACAAACGCAGTTATTAACTAAAGTATCTCAAGTTGCGGGCAGTGCAAAAGTTGTAGATTCTTTCCAGTTTGCATTAAATGGCTTAGCCATGCGTATGTTGCCAGCGGAAGCCGAAGCTGTATCTCGCTTAGCCGGTGTTAAGTTTGTTGAACGTGATAAATTATTTACGGTCGACACAGACACGGGGCCAAGTTTAATTGGCGCACCCAAGGTTTGGGATGGCACAGCCACTGATAGTGGTATTGGCGCATACGGTGAAGGAATTATTGTCGGTATACTAGATACCGGTATCAATACCGACAACCCCTCGTTTGCAGATATCGCGGGTGATGGTTTTGACCATACTAACCCGCTAGGTTCAGGTGTTTACTTAGGTGATTGTGCTGGTGAATTTGCGGCCCTATGTAACGATAAATTAATTGGTGTTTACTCTTACCCTGTTATCACCGACGCGTATGATGACACTGACGTATTTCCAGTTGATTTTCCAAAAAATGGTGAAGATTATGGCGGTCATGGTTCACATACCGCAGGTACGGCAATCGGTAACATCTTAGTTAACCTACCTGAAGTTTTACCTGAACTGGGCTCGAATGATAGTGCAGGTGTTGAGACTGGTTTTGTTTATGACCGTATTTCAGGTGTTGCCCCTCGTGCAAACGTAATTGCGTACCAAGTTTGTTTTGGCTCTCCAAGCGATACTGACACTTACTTCGCATGCCCAGGAGCGGCAATTGCTGCGGGTATTGAGTCTGCAATCGAAGATGGCATAGTCGATGTGCTTAACTATTCAATCAGCGGCGGCGGTTTTTCTTGGGGAAGCTCAACTGAATTAGCTTTCTTAGCAGCACGAAATACAGGTATTTTCGTAGCAACTTCTGCTGGTAACGGTGGTCCTGGTGCTTCAACGACAGCAAAGCATGCTCCTTGGTATACAGCAGTAGCCGCCGCAGAACATGGCCGTGAAATTAATTATGATAAAGAAATTGGCGAATTCTCTGGTGGTGATGCCGCGCT
>JAWUVZ010000026.1:0-7396 GCA_034112105.1 Glaciecola sp.
ATTGCGTAACTGGTCAACCTTTCTTACTGCATGAATAACCGTAGTATGATCTCTTCCACCGAAAGCGTTACCAATTTCGGGTAAACTATGGTTTGTTAACTCTTTCGCCAAAGCCATAGCAACCTGCCTTGGACGAGCAACACTCCTGCTTCGTCTTTTAGACAGTATATCAGCTACTTTTATTTTATAATAATCAGCGACAGTTTTCTGTATATTTTCAATAGTAACTAACTTGTCCTGTAAGGCAAGTAAATCACGCAAAGCATCACGAACAAAATCTATTGTGATCGGTCTACCAGAAAAATTCGCATTTGCAATCACTCGATTTAAAGCGCCTTCAAGCTCGCGAACGTTGGAACGAAGTCGTTTTGCCATAAAAAACGCAACTTCATTTGCTAAACGCACATTACATTCATGCGCCTTTCTCATCAATATTGCGACTCTCGTTTCTAACTCCGGCGGTTCAATGACAACAGTCAGGCCCCAGCCAAACCGTGACTTCAATCTATCTTCAACACCATCGATCTCCTTTGGATAGCGATCGGAAGTCAAAATAATTTGCTGATTCCCCTCTAACAATGCGTTAAAGGTATGAAAGAACTCTTCTTGTGAACGATCTTTGTTCGCAAAAAATTGAATGTCATCAATAAGTAAGGCATCCACTGAACGATAAAAATGTTTAAATTCTTCAATCGCATTATTCTGGAGCGCCTTAACCATGTCTTGAACAAAACGCTCTGAATGCATATATACAATTTTAGCATCAGGGTTATTTGCTAAAATACCATTACCAACAGCATGTGTTAAGTGAGTTTTTCCTAGACCCGTACCACCATATAAGAACAAGGGGTTATAAGATTTACCTGGATTATTAGCAACCTGAATAGCAGCAGCCCGTGCATATTGATTTGACTTACCCTCAACAAAATTTTCAAAAGTATAATCAGGATTCACATTACTTTTATGAACGCTCCCTAAAGAATGCGAGGAGTTAGGAGCATTATTACCTTGATTCATCGCTATATTGTTGAATTTTTGAGGGTTCTTACTATTTGTCTGATTCACCAAATTAATATCGATTCCGCCTACCGGCGATGACTCTTGAGAAATACTCCCTTCTCTATTTAAAAAAGGATTACTATTTGCACGACGATCAACACCTTGAAAAATAGCGGAACCCATACCAACATTATTTCTATTATGTTCAACTGAATTTTTGCGATCATATTGAGAGGGAGCGTTCGACTGACCGCGTCCACCGTGGTCATTACTGCCGTTATTATTACCATCACCGCTAGAAGATTGACGACCAAGCTGGTTGGAATTTTCAAACTCACCATCCATATTGTCAGCTTGACGCAGACCTGAGTTTTTCTGCGTTGTATGTTGATTCCTCGCTAAGCGATTATCGGAAAGAGAAGGTGCCGAGGACTTAACACTATTACTGGTATAATTTGAAGAGGAACCAGACACCTCATGTTTTGACGACAAAGCACTACTAGCCTGATTAGGATCAATAGCGTTAGAATTTCCTAACGCCTTTTGTTGAGCAATACTTCTTACTGTTATCACCAAGTTGGGTGCGTCTTGACCGTAAAGTGTACGAAGACTTTCCGTGATAAGACCGTGATACTTTTCTCTAACCCAATCTAGTATAAAATGATTTGTTGCGAATAAATGAAGGGACTCACCGTTAAACTCTGAGCGAAGTGGCTTTAGCCACATGTTGAATTGCTCTGACGGTAGCTCTTCCTTTAACAATTCAAGACAATGTTCCCAACTAATCAACTGATTATCTCCGACACAACTATGACTAACCTCTACATCCTTGCATCAAAAACATATTGAAAAAACATCCGTATGTTTTCTTAAGTGTAAACTATTATCACCCTGCAAAAGTTGCGTTTAAATCAACTATTAAACACAACAGACGATGTTAGCCTTTAAAAAAGGGCGATTAGAATAGGGGATTTTCGGTGATTTATCCACAGATTATTTGGATTTCTTTTAGTCTAATTACCTATAACCACACTAAATCTGCTAAATTATTGTTATATAAAGAATTTATCTGGGGATAACCTTCTGTATTTATTACTTTTAATACCTAAAATCGTGATTTTACACTCAAATTACGCATATTTCATGCCATATTGATAATTAAAAACTGATAGCAGCAATAGAAATGTGGATAAAAATATTAAATAAACAATGTTGAACATCTAATTAAATTAATCCCTCTTTGGACGTTGATAAATGTTGACATTGGTTATAATGATCTCTATTATTCTGCGTCCATTTCAAAGCACGGTTTCATAAAAGTTGAAACTTATGCTTCAACGTTACATTGAAACAAGTAGAGATTAGGTCATGAAAAGAACTTTTCAACCAAGCAATTTAAAGCGTAAACGCTCACACGGATTCCGTGCCCGTATGGCCACCAAAAATGGTCGTAAAATACTAGCGAATCGCAGAGCTAAAGGAAGAGCTAAATTATCAGCTTAATGTGTGGATAATCATATTAAACCGGTAAATTACTCATTTCCCCGGGAGTCACGTTTGTTGACTCCCAAAAACTTCTCTTTTGTTTTTGAACAAGCCATCCCCGCCGTTTCTCCCCAAATTACAATTCTTGCTAGACATAACGCTCACGATACTGCTCGTCTAGGCATAACTGTGCCTAAGAAAAAAGTTAAGAATGCTAGCGATCGCAACCAAATTAAAAGAATTATTAGAGAAAGCTTCCGATTACAAAGACATCAGCTACCAAATGTTGATATTATCATAATTGCGAAACATGGTATTGGACAAATGGATAAGCAAGCACTGGCAGCTCAATTAGAAAAATTATGGCGAAAGATAACACATCGATGCAATCAACCTGCAAAGTAAAACAAAAAGAAGGTAAAGGCTTTGCCGTAACTTCGTTATTTACTTGGCCTTTTCGATTTTTGATAAAATGTTATCAAGTCCTAATCTCCCCTATGTTAGGCCAGAATTGTCGTTTCCATCCGACGTGCTCTTGTTATGCACAACAAGCCTTAGAACAACACGGATTAATAAAAGGAACTTGGTTATCCGTGCAGAGAATCATAAAATGTAACCCAATGCACCCGGGTGGGTTTGATTACGTACCTGGTACAAATGATGAAGTGAATATCGAAACAACACATCTTGATTTAATAGAGCGGACGCATTCAGCAACACCTAAAAATAAACTTTAAAATGAGAAAAATATGGAATCCCAAAGAAGTCTATTAGTAATCGGCTTACTGTTAGTCAGTTATCTATTATGGGTTGAGTATCAGGATGCATATGGCCCTAAGCCAGTAACGCCTCCTGTTCAACAAACCGCAGTGAATCAAGGTGTACCTAGTGTTTCAGCTAACGGTGAAATACCCGCTAGCAACTCTGTTCCTAGCATGGATAACACTAGCGCCGGACCAAGTGATGTTCCTATTAGTCAATCTGTTGTACCCCAACTTGCGGAATTAGAAACCAATAGCGATCGCTTTATTACAATCATGACCGACACCTTAGACATCCAGATTGATTTGGTTGGCGGTGATGTTGTTCGTGCTGATTTAGTAAAATACCCAATTACTCAGGGTGCTAACGACTCGTACGAACTATTAAAGCCTGATATAGCTAGACTACATATTGCGCAAAGCGGCTTAGTTGGAAAAGGAGGACCCGATTCAAATCCAAAAGGTCGTCCTTTATACAGTACAACGCGAGATAGCTACACTCTGGAAGGTGATACTCTAATTGTTCCTCTAACCTGGTCTTCTGCCGAAGGCTTGAGTGTTACAAAAACCTTTGTTTTCCAACGCGATAAACATGTCATCGACGTAAACTACGATGTTAGAAATAATACAAATGCAGCCGTTACAATGGCCCAGTTTGCTCAACTAAAGCAAACAACAGCAGACCAACCCGGTGGTAGTATGTTCATGCCAATCTATCGAGGTGGGGCATATTCTACGCAAGACGATAAATATGAAAAATTTGCCTTTGGTGACTTCGAAGATGAAAAACTGAATGTGGCCACCATTGGTGGGTGGACAGGTATGATCGAACATTACTTTGTTACTGCATGGGTACCGCCTCAAACCGAAACTAATACCATTACTAGTCGTATTGTCGATGGTAACTTTGCGATCATTGGCTACACTGGCGAGCCGATGACGGTTGCGGTCAATGGCGAGAGACAAATTTCTAGTCAATTATATATGGGCCCTAAAACACAGAGCGTACTTGCTGCTATTTCTCCCGGGTTAGACCTTACCGTCGATTACGGTTTTTTGTATATGATTTCACAACCATTATTTTCATTGTTAACTTGGATCCAAACTATTGTTATCAACTGCGGCCTAGCTATTATTTGTGTGACCATTGTTGTTAAAGGAGCAATGTATTGGTTAACCAAGAAACAGTATGAATCTATGGCGAAAATGCGTAATTTACAGCCAAAAATGGCTCAGTTGAAAGAACGCTTTGGCGATGATCGTCAAAAGATGTCACAAGCTATGATGGAAATGTACAAGAAAGAGAAAGTAAACCCAATGGGCGGTTGTTTCCCTCTTTTACTACAAATGCCAATATTCCTAGCGCTATATTGGGTATTGTTAGAAAGCGTTGAATTACGCCATGCAGATTTCATCTTTTGGATAACTGATTTATCGATAGCAGACCCTTACTATGTACTACCAATATTGACTGGGGCAAGTATGTTCTTATTACAACGTCTTCAGCCAATGACAATAACCGACCCCTTACAGCAGAAAATAATGACTTATATGCCGGTTGCTATGAGTATATTCTTCTTCTTCTTCCCCGCCGGATTGGTTTTGTATTGGTTAGTAAGTAACGTTATTACATTAATACAAGCGAAGATAATATACGCTTCAATGGAAAGACGCGGCATTAGCAGCAAAAGCCCGTCGTAAAATCTAAAGCTTGATGTTATAAAAGCCTGCACTATTGCAGGCTTTTTTGTATCGATGAATAGGTAAATAAGCTTGCAGACCACCCTTGCCTATTAAGTTATTCGGTACTAAGTAGCAGTAAGAAATCGCGTATAACTTAAGATTAGCTAAACACAGCAATAGTTACACGCTACAATGATACATAAATAAAACTATTAGGAAAAAAACCATGCCTACCTTTGATATTGTTTCTGAACTAAACGAAGAAGAAGTTAGAAATGCCACCGAAAATGCTAACAGAGAACTGACTACTCGTTTCGATTTTCGTAATGTTGAAGCATCCTTTGAATACAAAGATGCGTCGGTTGTAATGTCGGCCGAAGACGACTTTCAACTTAAACAAATGATGGATATGTTACGTAATGCTTTAGTTAAGCGCGGTGTAGACACGTCGTCGATGGAACGTAATGATTCACAACATACTGGCAAAACACATCGCCAAACAGTTACATTTAAACAAGGTATTGACCAACCTACTGCAAAGAAAATAGTTAAACTTATTAAAGATAAGAAACTTAAAGTCCAAGCCGCGATCCAAGGTGAGCAATTACGAGTTACTGGTAAAAAACGTGACGACTTACAGTCAGTAATGGCAGTACTTAAGCAAGAAGATATGGGTCAGCCTTTACAGTTTAATAATTTCCGCGATTAAGCTTTATGTCAGCTAGCAACGTAGAAATAGTGCGTTAGTTAGAAAATGAATAAAGGTGATTATGAATATCTACTTCCTTTGGTTAATTGCGACATCCGTTAGCAAGATTACTACGAGACAATACTAAAACATGTTTTTAAACACAGAAACTATCGTCGCACAAGCCACCGCACCAGGTCGAGGTGGCGTTGGTATTGTTCGTGTATCGGGACCTAAAGCGAGGTCAGTGGCTACACTTTTGCTTGGTCAGTGTCCAGCGGTGCGTCAAGCAAGTTACCTGCCCTTTAAAGACTTACAGCAAAATGTCATCGACCAAGGAATTGCCCTCTTCTTTAAAGCGCCGCATTCCTTTACGGGTGAAGACGTTTTGGAACTACAAGGCCATGGTGGACAGATCGTCATGGAATTATTGTTAGATGCTTGTATTGCAACGGGAGACGTCAGACTAGCGCGTCCTGGTGAGTTTAGTGAACAGGCATTTTTAAATGATAAATTAGATTTAACTCAGGCCGAAGCAATTGCTGACCTTATTGATGCGACATCAAAACAAGCAGCAAAAAGTGCGTTACGTTCATTGCAGGGCGAGTTTTCTCAACAAATAAATTTATTGGTTGAACAGGTTATTTTCCTGCGAATGTATGTTGAAGCTGCAATCGATTTTCCAGAAGAAGAAATTGATTTTTTAAGCGATGGTAAAGTTCAGGGCGACTTATTACTCATATGTAGTCAACTTGAAAAAATCAAACACCAAGCAAAACAAGGCAGCTTATTGCGCGATGGTATGTCGGTGGTAATTGTTGGACGCCCTAATGCAGGGAAATCGAGTTTGCTTAATGCTCTTTCTGGTAAAGAGTCAGCAATAGTAACTAATATCGCCGGAACAACACGCGATGTATTAAAAGAACATATCCATATAGATGGAATGCCACTGCATATTATCGATACTGCTGGCTTACGTGAAAGTGCTGACGAAGTAGAAAAAATTGGCATTGAGCGCGCATGGCATGAAATAGAAAAAGCGGACCGCATCTTATTCATGGTTGATAGTAATCACGAGAAAGCGAATCAACCCAGCGACATCTGGCCTGAGTTTTATACCCGCCTACCCGATAATGCAAATATAACGGTTATTCGAAATAAGTGCGATGAGAGTGGTGAAACGATAGGACTAAGTAGTCAACTAACCTATCCTGTTTTGCGTATTTCCGCGAAGCAGCAACAAGGTATCAATGAACTCAGACAACATTTAAAAGCTTGTATGGGTTTTGAACAAGCAGGCGAAGACCAAGTGATTGCAAGACAACGTCATATCATTGCTTTACAACAGGCCGACGAACATATTAATTTGGGAAAGTATCAATTAGAAAATAATATGGCTGGTGAATTACTAGCAGAAGAACTTCGCATTGCACAACAATACTTAAATGAAATTACAGGCGAATTTAGCTCTGATGATTTACTTGGTAAGATATTTTCTTCCTTTTGTATTGGAAAATAATCAACAACATGAAACCATCAATCAGTACTGTAAATAAGCGAGTTAAATAACAAGATTGAAAGGGTAAATAGGTAAAGTATGCACTTCGACATTATTGTAGGTTCAGTTTTAGGCGCATCAGAGTATGTTGCAGAAGCCCTGTTAATAAATATAATAGAAGCTGGACACAGCGGCGAATGTCATTTTTCTCCTTCTATAACGTCCCTCAATAAAGAGAATATTCTTCTTGTATGTACCTCTACACACGGCGCGGGTGATTTA
>JAWUVZ010000027.1:0-26159 GCA_034112105.1 Glaciecola sp.
GAATCTGCACTATTACTAATAGCTAAGATCGCAGAAGCAAGATTAAACTGACTAAGAATTTGTTCTACTTCTGTTTTTAGAAGTTCATCGAGTCCTTTAGATGTCGTTACAATTAGCTTATGCATTAACAAGCTCCTTTATAAGTTGTGGACCTTGGTAAATGAAAGATGAATAAACCTGAACTAATGTAGCCCCGGCTTGGATTCTTCGTTTTACATCATGCGGGTTGCTAATACCACCGACACCAATAATTGGCATTTTCCCATCCAAGGCTTCGGCTAGTATTTTTGTGATAGTAAGACTCTTATCGGTGAGAACTTCGCCACTCAAACCGCCGGCTTCATTAGCATATTCATGGCCCTGAACACGCTCACGGTCGAGCGTTGTATTAGTGGCAATTACGCCATCCATTTTTGAATTGATTAATGATGCAGCGATTGATTTAACTTCATCGTCGCTCAAGTCCGGGGCAATTTTTATTAATATTGGTACATACTTTTTATGTTCGATTTGCAGTGCTAATTGTCGTTCTTTTAGACCTGCCAATAAATTATCAAGTGCTTCTCCATATTGCAGATTGCGCAAACCTGGCGTGTTTGGAGAGGAAATATTGACGGTAATATAAGAGGCATAAGCATATACTTTACCCAAACAATACAAATAATCTTCTAAAGCATTTTCATCGGGTGTGGTTTTATTTTTGCCAATGTTAATACCTAAAATGCCTTTATACTTAGACTTTTTGACTTGCTCAATCAAATAATCTACACCTTTATTATTGAATCCCATTCGGTTAATGATTGCGTTGTGTTCGACCAGTCTGAACAGTCGAGGTTTATCATTACCAGCCTGCGGTTTTGGAGTAACAGTTCCTACTTCGATGAACCCAAAGCCCATAGCAGCGAAAGCATCGATACATTCACCGTTTTTATCTAAGCCTGCGGCTAATCCAATCGCATTTTTGAATGTCATCCCTAAACAATTAACTGGTTTTCCAGGTAGTTTCTGTGCATAAAAGCCTGACATGAAATTACGTTGAGAATGTTTAAGAAAGCCAATAGAAACGTCGTGACTCCATTCTGGATCACGACTTAATAAAAATTTTTGAACTAAAGAATACACAGTTTCCCCAAACTAAAAAAAAGCCCCGCGAAGCAGGGCTATTTGCAAACGGGTATATTCTAATGGTTTGCCTTCACGCTTAACAGCATCAATTCTCTTAATGCGACAGAAAATTTAGCAAATTCGTGATTATCTGATGTTTTAAACTCCGCCATCATATGATACCAGCGCTTTAAGACGTTTTTATTTGCTTGGCACCAATCGTTTAAAATTTTATCCGCATCATTTTCTTCTGGTTCAATATTTAACAAAACTGATGTTAATGAACGCTGTTGCCAATCTAGTTCCTCCCTATAAGAAGCTCTCGCCAATGCTTGCCAGTGATTTGAAACAGACTGTTGGTTTATTTGTTCTAAGAACCAATGTAATTCGAAGCGTGAACCTAATTGATAATAGAGTCTTGCAACAACATCAACAGGTCGCTTCTCAAGTTCGGCAATTTGAGCTAAATCCATGCTTGAGAACATATTACTTAAACCCGCAACTCGGTAAGCAACATCTTTAGGCACTTTAGCCTCAATTAAGCGTTTCGTTTCCGCTTGAACTTCTTCAAATTCAGTAGTAACTAAATAGCTACCTAAATTTTCTGAAACTGCTTTAAAAGCTGGCTTATAACGACTAATTGCTTGCTCTATACTTTCTGTTTTACCTCCGTGGCGAATATACCAACGACAGGTTCTACGCAAAATTCGACGCATTTTGTCTAATATTGTCAATTGTAATTGAGCATCAATTTTATTATCAAGCCCCTCAACACTTTCCCATAGGGACGATACATCTAACACGCCCTTTACCACTGTATAAGCATCAGCTACTTGCTCAACAAGCGCACCGGTTTCTTCTTGCAGACGATATACAAAATTTAAGCCCATATCATTAACCATTTGATTGGTTAATTTAGTCGCAATAATCTCACTTCTAAGCGGATGTTCTTGCATTTGTGCTTCGTACTTTTCGCGCAATACCGGAGGGAAGGCATTTACTAACAACTTATTGTAATAAGGATTGTTCGTGATTTGTGGAATATTAAATTTGTCTTTCAGTACCATTTTTCCATAAGAGATTAATACTCCGAGCTCTGGTCTTGTGAGACCTTGGCCTGTTATCACTCTATCTGAAATTTCATCATCTGAAGGAATGAACTCAAGTTCTCTATTTAATAACCCTTCTTTCTCTAAACCGTGAATAAAACGCAGTTGTTCTTTTAGCTGCTTTACACCTGACAAATTAGTAATTGAAATTGACTGTGTTTGGCGATAACAATCTTGAATCACGATGTCTGACACGTCATCCGTCATTTCATATAGCAAAGCGTTTCGTTGTTTTAACGTCAGATCTCCGGCATTAACCAATGTATTTAATAAGATCTTAATGTTAACTTCGTTATCTGAGCAATCTACACCACCCACATTGTCAATAAAGTCAGTATTAACATAAACACCGTTTGCGGCTAATTCAATACGACCGAGTTGAGTAAGACCCAAATTACCTCCCTCACCGATGATTTTAGCTCTCACATCTTTACCGTTCACACGAGTTGTGTCATTAGCTCTATCCCCAACTTCGGAATGTGACTCTTTCGAACTCTTAACGTAAGTACCAATTCCACCATTCCAAATAAGATCGACGGGCATCTTTAATGTATTGTGGATCAACTCATTTGGCGTCATCGTTGCTTGTCGAGTACCCAGCCATTTTTTCATCTCTGGTGATAAAGGAATGGCTTTTACGGAACGCTTAAATATTCCTCCACCTTTCGATATAAGTTTTTTGTTGTAGTCATCCCAACTAAGCGATGGATCTTCAAACAAACGGAGGCGTTCTTTATAACTTGATTTTTCGTCTGGATTTGGGTCAAAAAATATGTGCAGATGGTTAAACGCGCATACAATTTGCGTTTGTTCGGATAGCAACATGCCATTTCCAAAAACATCACCTGCCATATCACCTACCCCAACAACGGTGAACGGTGTTGTTTGACAATCCATTCCAATTTCCCGGAAATGACGCTTTACAGATTCCCAGGCGCCACGAGCGGTAATGCCCATTTTTTTATGATCGTAACCAACACTGCCGCCTGATGCGAAAGCATCGCCTAACCAAAAACTAAATTCATCTGAAATACCGTTCGCAATATCCGAAAAAGTGGCAGTCCCTTTATCTGCCGCAACTACCAAATATGGGTCATCTTCATCTAATCTAATAACATCTTTCGGTGGAATGATTTCACCTTCAATAATATTGTCAGTGATATCGAGCAAACTACGTACAAATATTTTGTAGCATGCTTGTCCTTCGGCTTGTATGGTTGCTCGGTCTGCATCCGCGGGCATAGCCTTACATACGAAACCGCCTTTTGCACCGACAGGTACAATAACCGTATTTTTGACTTGTTGTGCTTTAACTAAACCCAAAATTTCCGTTCTGAAATCTTCTTGTCTATCAGACCAGCGCAAGCCACCTCTAGCAACTTTACCGCAGCGTAAATGCACACCCTCAACACGCGGGGAATATACAAAAATTTCAAATTTAGGCACCGGTAGAGGCATATCACTAATTTCACTTGGCAACAATTTGAATGATATATAAGACTTCTCATCACCTGCACTATCATTTTGGTAGAAATTGGTACGCAACGTAGCATTCAATAATTCTAAATAGCGACGTATTATGCGGTCATCATCTAGGTTCGATACATTGTCCAGTTTAGCCAAAATTTCAGCTTTTAAGGTGTCTATTTTCTTCGGCATACGCTTAATAGTTGGACAGAACAATAATCTGAATAAACTGACGACATCAGTTGCGATATCCGGATAGTTAGACAGCGTGTTAGCCATATAATCGATACTAAATGAGGTTCCAATTTGGCGCATATATTTCGCGTATGCACGCAATATAGTTACGTTGCGTCCTCTGATTCCCGCACTAAGAATTAGACGGTTGAAACCATCATCCTCAAGACTTTTGTTCCATGTTTTAGTAAACGCATCTTGGAAAAGCTCTTGGGCTTTTTCCATATGGAAGTTTTGTCCGTTCTTGTGCAACATGGTGAAGTCCATAATCCAACTGACCACGCCCTCATCATCTGTTACTCGAAACGGACTTTCATCTATGACACGTAAGCCAAAGTTTTCCAACATTGGTAGCACATCACTCAAGTGAATTGGCACGTGACGGTGATACAACTTTAGTTTAACAATATCACTTTTTGCACTTTCTTCTTGGGGACGATAGAAAAGAATATCGAGTTTGTTTTCGTCTGATAATAATTCAACTCGTTCAATATCAACCAACGCAGCACTTGGTAAGCTATGTTCAGCATAGCTTCGACTAAATGCATTAACGTACTTTTTCTGAATTGCCTTACCTCTTGCTTCACCATATGCAGATGTGATTTTGGCAGCTAACTTGTCTTGCCATGACTTCGTTAGCTCAATCAAATTATCTTCAATTTCTTTCACATCAAACTCCATATTATTATTTTTTACGCGGGCGATGTAATGCGTACGAGCGTAGACAGATTCAGAGAAATACGTATTAAATTCGACTTCTTCATCTGACTTAAACGAGCGCTTAAGCAAAGCTTGTGTCTCTGTTCTTAATTGTGTGTTGTAGCGCTCTCTTGGCACATATACTAGGCAAGAATAGTAACGGCCAAATGCATCTTTACGAACAAATAAGCGGGAAATCCCTCGCTCTTGCATTTGGAATATACCTTTTATAATCTGCGCAAGCTCTTCATCGGATGTTTGCAGTAGTTCATCACGTGGATACGTTTCGACAATATTTACAAATGCTTTATACGCATGAGTACCCTTATCAAACCCAGATATGTCACACATCCGTTCAATTTTCTCACGTAACATCGGTAAGTCTGTTGCACTGCTGTTATAGAACGATGCGGAATATAAACCCAAAAATCGATGCTCTCCAGTGACATTGCCTTGCTCATCGAACTCTTTAATCCCAACGTAATCCATGTAAGCGGGACGATGAACGCGAGCGCGACTGTTTGTTTTGGTAAGAATTAATGGATTGTCACTCAGAGCGGCATCTCTTGCGGTTGTGGGCAAATTAGAAAGAACTCGTTGACGATCGTTGATAGAGTTTTTCATCAATCCAAGACTGGAATCATTCTCTGGTATCCAACGATGGTCACCTTCAATCGCCTTCACCTGATAATAACGATATCCCATTAACGTGAAATTATGATCGTTTAACCAATTTAGAAAAGTTTTACCTTGCGATTTAATCTCTGAAGACGCAATTGATTTTGATTTTTCAAAGTTATTGGTAATGGTAGACAATTTCTCTCGCATCGGCTGCCAATCAGCAACCGAAAGAGAAACTTCATCGACGACTGATAACAATTCATTTCTCAGTTTGTCGATATCGGACCTTTTAGCTTGTCGATCAATTTCTACAAAAATTACAGTCTCAGACGAGTTTTTATTGGACCTTGACTTACTGTCAACGAAGCCCGTTACTTTGTTTTCTTTACTGCGGTTTACATGCATCGGAGAATGCAGAAGAAGGTGTGCGGCGAAGCCGAATCGATTAATTGCCATGCGAACTGAGTCGACTAAAAACGGTAGATCCTTAATAATAATTTCTATGATTGTATGAGAAGACTGCCAACCATGTTTGGAAATTTCAGGATTAAATACTTTTATACATGGGCTATCCACAGTAAAGGTCTGTGTCAGTTGCCATAAACTCAATGTTGCGCCATAGAGGTCACTATCACTGCGTCCATTAATGTCCTCAAACGACATGTTTTTATATAACAATCGTGCAAATTGTTGAATTAACGCTGCGTCACCGTTAACCACTTTCTCATCAATTAGGGAAAAAACACGCTCAAGTAAAACAGAATGCTGATGGGTTGTTACCGACATTTACGTTCTCATTAGTTGTATGTTGTCTGTGGGATTTAAGGTAAGTTGTTCGACGCTTTTCACTTTTTTCAAGTGCAAAAATAATAAGCTGTCAGCATCGACTAACCTTATCTATCTCTTATACTATCGGTATTCTCGCCAAATTATTAACGTTTTGAAAGCTATATTTAACCTTTTATTTACAAAGTGCATAAGCATGTCCAATTTGTGCATAAAAAAAGGCCTTACGGCCTTTTTTCTAATAATTACTCAAAATTATTTTTCCACCGATCTAAACCACAATAGTCTAGCGATGGCTGGAAGTACAATAATTGCACCTAGCATATTCACAATAAACATAAATGTTAGCAATATGCCCATATCCATTTGGAATTTGAGAGTGGAAAATACCCATGTGCTTACGCCGATCGCTAAGGTGATACCTGTAAACAATACTGCGCTACCACGTTCTTTTAACGCTTCAAGGTAAGCACCTTGAACGGACATTCCCTCTCGGAGTTTGAGCGTCATTGTAGAAAGTATATAAATACCGTAATCAACGCCAATGCCGACACCCAATGCAATAACGGGTAAGGTTGAAACAGTTAAACCAATTTCTAAATAAGTCATTAGTGCTTGTGCCAAAACCGACACGACATACAACGGAATAACAACAGCTAATGTTGCTCTTATTGACCTAAAGCTGATGAGACACAATATAATCACCGCACCAAATACATAGTACAACATGGGGTTTTGTGATTCTTTTACTGCTTCGTTAGTCGCCGCCATTACGCCAACTGGACCGGATGCAAGTTTAAATTGCAGGTCAGCTGTTGTATATTCTTGACTAATCTCTTTGACCGCCGCCACAATTCTTTCAATCGTTTCAGCCTTGTGATCTTCCATAAACAGAATAATAGGCATGACGGAGCAATTTCCATTTAACAGCCCAGTTGAAGTAGGTACCCGAGAAATTGCTTGCACCATTGTTGATTGAGTTCTTGGCAGTACTTCCCACTTAGGATTGCCCTCGTTGTAACCCGCATTCACACGCTTAGCTACCGATGCTATTGAAATAGCAGATTGAACACCCTCAATATTTTCCATTTTCCACTGAAACTCATCCATCGTGGTCATGTATTCAAACTCAGTACAGGCATCGACTTTGGTTTCGACGATAACTGAGATATAGTCCACTGTAATTTCGAATTTGTCGGTAATTAAGAATGTGTCTTGGTTATAGCGTGATTCTTCATGCAGTGCCGGTGCACCTGCATGTAAATCACCAATTTTTAATTTTTGTGATTGCATGAAGCCAAAACCAAACAGGACTGCGGTAACTGCAACAATGACGATAGCGACCTTAGGGCTAGCACACTTTGAAACTATATCCCAACTGTTTGCATGCTTTTCAGCTGATGCAATAAATTTTGCTTTATATTTATCGGATACCTTCACATACGACAGCAATACAGGTAACAATAATAAATTAGTTAAAATAATGACTGCAACCCCGATACTAGCTGTAATCGCTAGTTCTCGAATGATACCTATATCAATAACGAGCAAGGTCATAAAGCCAACGGTGTCGGATAAAAGCGCTATACCACCTGGTATGAGTAGGGTTCGAAATGCGTACTGAGATGCGAGCTTGACATCCATTCCTGTAGATACTTTTTTACCTACCGCATTTATCATTTGCACACCATGACTGACGCCAATAGCAAACACCAAAAACGGAACGAGAATAGACATTGGATCTAAACCAAAGCCAAGTAAGGTTAATAAACCCAATTGCCATATTACTGCTACTATTGAGCAAAATAACGGCAAGAACGTGAGCATAATAGATTTCGAAAAGAAGAAAACCATGATCGCAGTAATGGCGATAGCAATTGCAAAGAATAATAATACGTCTTTTGCACCCTCTGCCACGTCACCGATCATTTTCGCAAAGCCAATAATATGTACTGAAGTTGCTTCATTTTCATAAAGACCACGAAGCTGCGTTTCTAACTCTTTAGCTATTGCTAAGGTGTCTAATTGTAGTCCCGTTTCAGGGTCTATATCGAGTAATTGTGCAGTTACCATGGCACATTGGAAATCACTAGATACCTGTCGGCCCAAGATACCTGCTTTATCGATATTCTTTCGAACTAAATCCAATGCAGCTGGATTTGACGAGTCGAAATCGGCAGGTATTACAGGCCCACCAGAAAAACCACCCTCCACAATTTCGGTAAAACGCGTTGCCGGTGAGAACAAAGACGTTACTAGAGACCTGTTAACGCCATTAATAAAAAACACCTGGTCATGGACATTTTTAAAAGTATCAAAAAAGTTTTGATTAAAAATATTACCATTCTTATCGCATACCGAAACCAGCACGTTATTAGCACCACCGAAATCTTGACGATGCTTCATGTAGGTCTGCATGTACTCATGATTTAGTGGGATGTTCTTTTCAAATCCTGCATCTAGTTTCAATTGGGCAGCATTATAAAAAAGGACTAGAGTGACTATGGAGAAAAAAGTAATCACTGCGATTCTATGACGAAATACTGCTCTCTCTACTGCGTTGATTAAATTTGTCATACTAATTATTTTAACTCAATTTGCTTTATGCCTGATGCTGTTACAGCAAGCATAGCGTCGTTAATTACCAATCCATTCAATATAGAATCACTTAAGTCATTTTCTAACTTTTTGATCGAAATATGAATTGAACATCCTTCATCATTAGCTGGATAATATTCTTTAACAGATACTTTAGTTTGATCTAGTGATAATAAAACGCCATTGTTGCCCACAATATAAATCTTATTATTTTTACCATCTATAATTGAATTTAATGAGGTAGTAACACAAGTTTGGAGCTTGTTCCATTCTTGTGAATCATCATTCGCTAGAAATATATTCCCTCTTAGGCCGACAGCAATAAGTTGACCATTTTGAGTCTCTTGAACGTCAAAAAAAGAACCTTTATAAGCAATATCAAAACGTAACCAAGACCGACCAAAATCCTCACTAACTGCTAGCATTCCAGCCTCACCCGCCATATACAATTTGCCGTTAGCATAACTAATTCGATTAAAATGCGGCAAAATAAATGACAATTCCTCTTCGTAAAAAGCAGGTTCGTCTCTAATGCTATCTAAATAATCAATATCGTCTTTTGGAAGCACTGATGCATGCAGCTCTTTCTGCCAAGTTGCGCCACCATCGTTTGTTCTATAAAACAGGCCATAGGCACCAACAGCAACGCCAGAGTTTTCGTCCATAAATAACACATCAAGAAATGGGCGATCCAATTCAGGCATGCTCAACTGTATCCGCCAACTATGGCCTGCGTCAGATGAATGTAAAATACTGGCATCATGACCTACAGCCCACACATTTGCGCCAACAATTGTCACGGCTGTTAATGTGGTTCTAGTGGGAACTGAAACTTGCGTTAAGTTTTGCTGCGTTGTACCCGTTAAAATATGCCCTCTTTCACCGACTATAAAAATCTTATCGCCAATCGCAATATCAAGTAAAAGAGACTCATTAACCAATGAAGCCTGATATGAAGAATTTGCAGAAACTGTGGTGCTAAAAGCAACAAGACCTACTAAACAGAACGTTCTAAAATTTGAAATCATCTATTCACCTCGATTAAAAAAAAACGGCTGACCTAGCCAACCGTTTATTTCGTTTTATCTTTTGCCTGCTCGCCGTAATGCTTGTGGCGTAAATTCGCGGTCATCTGGTTTAATACTGAAGTCATACATTTGCTCTTCGTTATCTAAACCAATTGCCAAATAACGACGAGAATTCAAATCATGATACACATCTAACGTAGACCATTGAGTCGGCACATCGTAGTAGTTCACACCATAGGCAATGCCGACACGATATAATTCACCACGGTTGTCATACATATCCGCAACCTGTATTTGCCAACTGTCCTCGTCTAAATAAAATGTACGTTTCTGGTAAACATGACGAAACTCTTCCTTCAACGTCGCTTCCACGACCCAAACCCGATGTTTTTCAAATCGCGTTAAATCAGGATTAACATGGCCTGGCTTAAGAATGTCCTCGTAAGAAACTGCATCGCTATGCAACGCATAATTATTATAGGCAACGTATAATTCTTTTTTACCTTTTAATTCCCAATTATAACGATTTGGTGAACCGTTATACATATCGAAATCGTCTGTTGTTCTCAGGCCATCTGCCGCTGTACCTGGTGCGTCATAAGCAATGTTTGGTGCACGACGCACACGACGCTGCCCCGTGTTATAAGTCCATGCTTGACGCGGTTCTTTTATCTGGTCAAGTGTTTCATGAACTAGTAACGCGGTACCAGCAAGTCTTGCAGGACTAGTTACGCTTTGCTTAAACTTAAACAGAATATTCTCTTCACTCAACGACTCTGGTGTTGTGTCTTGCTCAGAGTATTTAATCATTAACTGCTCATCAAAACCGATAACGTTAAAATCACCACTAGCGGTTACAGCTGCTTGACCACCATTTCGCTGAACGGCTTCACCACGATAACGAAGAGTATGGTTCCAGATTACTTCTAAACCGTTCTTCGGAATTGGAAAAGGAACGCCAATAGCGGCTCCGCTCAGTCCGTTACCGCCATCTAGCAACTCCGCTCGAATCGCATTTGCTTTAGTTGCATCATAAACGCTTTGAGGATTACTTGCTGAACGTCGGGTTTGATAAACCGGCATTTTGTAAGTATCCGGATAAGTTTCGAATAACTTGTTTTGTCCGTCACTTAAAAATTCTGCGTACTCTTTATAGTTTTTTGCAGTGATCGTGAATAAAACCTTGTCACTAGCAAAGGGGTCTATATGAAAACCGCCCGGTGTATAACCAGCCGGTAACTCCGTAATTCCGCCTGTCCACGCAGGTATAGAACCATCAGCATTACCCGCTTTTTCACCACCTAATGGCGTTAATTCATTACCTAACTTGCCGGCTTCAGCTTGAGAAACTTTTGCTAAAACTGAATGACTAGACAGCGCTAAAGTTAGCCCTGCCGCTATTAAACCTAGTTTTTTAATCATGACTACGTCCTTAAATTGCGTATTTAATATTGAAAGATACGAAGTCTCTATCTGAAAGCGCGTTAGTTGTGCCTATTCCGCCCCAAAAAGTGCTATATGAGGCTGTCGCAGACCACTTGCTCAAATAATCCAACGTAAATGCTATATTTGCTGACTTTCTATCTTCCAAAAATAAGAATAATGGATCCGGTGTCGTACCATTTACGTCATGCGAGAAGGTTGCTCTTGTGCGTAAATTCATACCAGCAAAAATATTGTTATAATCAGCAACCGCTAGTAAACGATAACCCCAAGCACCTGAGGTGGCGAATGGATTCGTTTCTGGACCATCAGATAAACCAGTATGTAAACCAGCTCTATCACTGATAACATTACCAGCATTATCTAGCACAGGCTCCAGGGATGGCGTTCTAGATGTACCTGGCGCATTAAGTCTAATCACGCTAGGATCTGGAAAATCTAACACTTTTACATAACCAGCTTCACCTAAGACAATAAAGTTATCAGTACCAAACTTAGGACCGAAAACATGAGATACAGTCATCTGTGCTTGCCAAGTATCTGACAATAGGGCTCCTGACGCATTTTCTCCGGGGCCTACATCTCTGCCAATGTTTTTTAGCTGAGAAATACCAGCAAGGTCTGGTCTCAAACCCGCATTTGCCAACTGTTCTGGCATACCAGTGTAAAGCAATTCGACATCATCAATCTGCAAAGGTTCATCAACGCGATAAGCAAACTCACCAGCAAAGGCCGTTTCACCAAAGGTCGTGTTAAAGCTAATGCCATATAATTTAATATCTTCAGGATAATCAAAACGTGACTTTGTGAACGCTCTTAAATCAGTAACATTATCTCTTGTGATACCACCTGGTGAGGCCAATAATGCTAAATCAGCGGCAATTGCTTCCGGTCTAAAATCGGATGTTATACCTGTAACCAATGGACGTTGACTATGGTAATTAATATGATACAAACTAAACTCTGTTTCATTCAAATCAGCAGCAAACCACGATACTTTTACACCATATTGACCTTGGTCATCGGCATCATTATGAGCTGCATCGCTCTGTTCTCGAACTGCAACCTTGGTAGGGTATGCAAGGTAAGCAGCACCGATTGCAGCGGGGCTTGCGCCGCCTTGAAGTGCAGCACCTAATTGGTTTAACTGAGTTATTAAGGTGTCCGCATCAATGTCAGGATTACCGGTGAAACCTAGCTGGATGTTATTAAATGAACCGCCCTCACCCGCAAAATCATTAGTCGCTAAGTAGCTGCCTGAAACAGGAAGCCTTGAACGTTCCCACTCATATTGATAGTAAGCTGATAAGCTCACTGTATCGGTGAGGCCGATTGAACCAAACAACATTCCAACAGGAATAAATACTTCTTTCAGTTCAGCACCGGGAGCCTGAGCTCTAGTCACGTCAACAGGATTTGTTGTATTGATACCATGCTGAATAAAGGTGCTCTCACCCCAGCTAACCACTTGGTCACCTAAACGCAAAGAAACTGGCATTTCACCAACATAGAAGTCGGCATATACAAATGCATCCAACAGTCTAAAATCTTTACATAATTCATCTGATGCTTGCTTGTCTCTGCATGGATCCGCAACATTGCCTGTTATAGGATTTGAATAAGCACGGTCACCGTCTGAATTTTCAAAATCATAGAAATAGAAGCCACGAGCGAAAAAACCGAAATCGCCATAAGTAACCTCTAATTCATGCAGACCTACAAATTGAGTTGAGAACGCTTCGCCTTTATCATAAGACAGGTTACCCAAGTCACCATTAGTTGAATAAGCACCATCAGTTAATGCCCAAACGTCTGCTGAAGGATAAATAGCGTTTGTTGCAGCGTTATAACCTGTCCAGTTAAGACTTGGCTGATTGCTATGCCCAATAAGGTTGAAATCACGTTCTTCGGTTCTAATACTTGTAGCAAGTGTAAAATTCGAATCGAACGTTATTGATAAATCCCCAAAATTCCAGTCAGCAGCATTAGCGCTATGAGATGCAGCCGCTAAAAGCGCAGTAACACCAACTGCAATTGACGATTTTTTAAATACGCGAGGCTTGTTAGTCATGTTCTTTTATTCTCCCGAACGGTCGCTTTGAGCGATATTTTGCTAGTGATATTTACACAATTAACAAAATCATTACATCATTTATGATGAATCGCAAGAACAAATCGTACCAGTTCTTAAATTATACAAAAAAACTACTCCAAAAAGGCTGTTGTGTCATGTTTCTAGGCGTTGAAGCGTTCAAATGATTGAATTTTATTCTTTTTATTTACGGTTAAACAAAAACTGCCTTTTATGCCTGTTGGTTCTATAAATGGTCTCAAACTAATCGAAGGGATTTGTACCCTTTCACCGCTGTTAGCAGTGACAATCACTGTTTTTATCGCTGCAAGATACAAATTTTCACATTCCAAATACGATAAGCTAATTGTAAACACATAACGTTTCATTACGTTGACATCACTCTAACAAAATAAAGAGTTTAGCTCATTTAATGAGCTAAACTCTTGCTTACTTTTTCGTATAAATCTTTGCTTAAATTACCGCGACCAAGCAACCTTTTCAATTGCATAGTCATCAGGTCTTGGTGAACTTGCGCAAACTTTTTATATTGAATAAGCGGTGTAACTAGTCTAGACGCAATTTGAGGATTTAGCACGTCAAGCTCGATTAAATAGTCAGTTAAAAATTGATATCCGCTGCCGTCTAACGCATGAAAGCCTTCAGTATTGTATACCGCAAAGCTGCCGACTAACGACCTAACTTTATTTGGGTTTTTGATATTAAATTGTTTATGACTTGCCAGTAGTGTCAATTTAGCAAGGATGTCATGACTGCTTGTAGTTGCGTGTAACGCAAACCATTTGTCCATGACTACTGCGTTCTCGGCGTACTCATGTTCAAACGCTAACATTAATTTTTCGAATAAATTACTAGAGCAAATTTGAGAACATTTCAATGTATTTAGCTTATCAGTCATATTGTCTGATGTTGTAAACTGATGTTCCAACTGCTCAGTAATATCATTACTTTTTGAATAGCTCAATAACTGCAAAACGGCACTTCGTAAACGCCTTTCATTTACTTGCACTTTGGTATATTCATATGTGCGTTGTGAAATAGTAGAAAGTATACCAATTAACAAACCACGCAAGTTTTGTTGCATATGAGTGAGAAAAGACGATCGAGCAATCGAAAGTGTAAGCGGCTCTGATTGCTCAATGCCCTGCGTTAATGTTTCTATACTAGGTATTGTTAACATCTCATTTAGTAATTCGAAGTTATCATTCGCTTGCAACAGTGCGGCTTCAAGGTCTCGCCATATCTTTGTTGAAACCTCAGTTTCTTTATTCTCATAAAGCTGACGTATTAAAGCTGCATACAAGGCTTGGCTTGCATCCCATTTTGAATAATCGCTTGAAGCGTGCGTCATAATCAACAACAAGTCGTCGAGTGAATAGGGATAATCCAGTATAACGGGTGAAGAAAAATCGCTTAATAACACGGGCACAAAATCATGAGCACTTACTGCTAATGTTGAACTTGCTGAGTCTAATAAAAATGTGTCGTTAGTTAATTCCAGATCAATTTTACTTCCTGACCTATCGATACATTCCATTTTTATGGGTAGATATAGTGCTTGTTTATCTAACTGATCGGCTGTTGGTAACGTACGCTGAGTAAACGCTAATAAATGAATACCCTTTTGCGACGTTTTTTCAACAGTAACTCTGGGCGTGCCTGACTGAGAGTACCATAACTTAAAGTGATCCAGATTGACCTCGTTGGCATCTTGCATGGCATTCACAAAATCATCGCACGTTACTGCCTGACCATCATGTCTCTTAAAATATAAGTCCATACCACGTCTAAAACCCTCAGCAGTAAGAAGTGTGTGTAGCATTCTTATTACTTCAGCGCCTTTGTCATAAACAGTCACTGTGTAGAAGTTATTCATCTCAATAACTTCATCAGGCCTGATAGGGTGGCTCATTGGGCCAGCATCTTCAGCAAACTGATTTTCTCGCATCACCTTTACCTGGCTAATACGGGTGGCCAAATAACTAAACATATCGGCAGAAAACTGCTGGTCTCTAAAGACAGTTAATCCTTCTTTCAAACTTAATTGAAACCAATCTCTGCAAGTAACTCTGTTCCCTGTCCAATTATGAAAGTACTCATGACCAATGATTGATTCAATATTAAAGAAATCATTATCGGTGGCAATGTTAGGATCGGCTAATACGAACTTACTGTTAAAAACATTTAGCCCTTTATTTTCCATTGCGCCCATGTTGAAAAAATCGACGGCCACGACCATAAATATATCAAGATCGTACTCCAGTCCATAAATATCCTCATCCCACTTCATCGCTTTTTTCAGCGACGCCAATGCATGATTACCTTGAGACTCTTTGCCTTTATCTACAAATAGTTCTAATTGGACCTTGCGTCCAGACATAGTTATAAATGAATCACTAAGCTTGTCAAAATCACCTGCAACTAGTGCAAATAAGTAACAAGGCTTTTTAAATGGATCATGCCATTTAACTAACTTTTTATCATCATTCAGATCATATGCTTCTACGAGGTTGCCATTTGAAAGAACCTGTGGAAATTGTGTTTTGTCAGCTATGATAGTGACGGTATAAACCGACAAAATGTCTGGTCGGTCTAAAAAATAAGTGATTTTACGAAACCCTTCAGCTTCACATTGCGTACAGTAGGCCGCGTTTGACAGATACAAGCCTTCTAGTGTTGCATTATTACCTGGATCAATGCTGTTTTTGACAACCAGTGTAAAACTAGCCAGATGGGCAAGCTCAGCCTGCGCAATCACTAGTTTTCCATCAGCAATCTGATAGTTAGTAAATGGGCTACCATTGAGTAAAATGCTAATGAGATGGAGGTCTTCGCCATCTAAAATTAGATCACGCTCGACTGGCAAACGACTATTCGGCTCAATAGGAGCTAGCGCAGTTTCAAATTGCAGAGTTGATGTGATAATAGTTTTACTTGGGTCAAGTTCAATGACCAAATCTACTTCGTTGATTAGATAGCTCGGTGCTTGATAACCCGAACGTTTTTTAACGGCTATTTGAGACAAATCTAGATTCCTTGTTCTACCACCTTAATTTTCGGTGGTGTTAAACGTAATATTTTAATTCCTAGATAGGCATAGATCACGGCCAATACAGGGTTAATAAGATTAAAAAATGCATAAACAAAATAATCATAAACAGAGACACCTAAAACACCTGACATATAAGCCCCACATGTATTCCATGGGATCAGCGGTGAGGTTAGCGTGCCACCATCTTCTAAACTTCTGGATAAATTAAGTTGGTGTAATCCGCGTTTTTCAAATTCTTCTTTATACATCCGGCCTGGCATCACGATGCTAATATATTGATCAGCAGTAATTATGTTTGTTCCAATACAGGTTAGGATTGTTCGGCTAATCATATCACCCGCACTATGAGCGCCTTTCAGAAATGTAGCAACAACTGCTTTTAACAGTCCTACTTTTTCCAATACTGCTCCAAAACTCATGGCACAAATAATTAACCAAACGGTGTTAAGCATGCTAGCCATTCCGCCGCGGCTTAATAATTTATCCAAACTTTCGTCACCCGTATCAAAACTAACACCGTCGAATAATGCAGTCCAAGTAACCATAATATGCTTTACCCATTCAGGGATTTCTTTGAATAACCAATGAATAGCATCTGGTGCAGTAACGGTAATATTGTTAGCAAATGACGCAACCAGATTGTCCTGAAATAATAATGCCCATATAGCGCCTAATAAAGCACCAATTGCTATAGCAGGAAAAGCCGGCATCTTTTTAATCGCCAACGTTAAAAGCACAACTAAAGGGATCAACAGGTGCAAACCAAGTTCAAACTGACTTGCTAAAGTTTCCTGCATTTTTGCTATACTACCGCTAACCTGACTCGTATCTTCGGTTAATCCAATAATAACGAACAGGACTAAGGTAATTAGAAAACTAGGAATAGTTGTCCATAACATATATTTAATATGCTCAAATAAATCGGTCCCCGCAATTGCCGGAGCTAAATTCGTTGTTTCAGATAATGGTGATAGTTTGTCGCCAAAATAGGCTCCTGATACAACCGCACCTGCTGTAATGGCAAGCGACATATCCATTCCTGTAGCAACACCTATTAATGCAACACCCACAGTTGCTGCTGTCGTCCAAGAACTACCAATACTCATTGCTACAACGGCACAAATAATAGAAGCAGCGGCATAGAAAAAGGTAGGGTTGAGTAAATTCAGTCCATAATAGATGAGTGTTGGAACCGTGCCGGCAAGCATCCAAGTACCAATTAATGATCCAACCACAAACAAAATCATACAAGCGCCTAATGACATTGATATGCCTTTAACTAGCCCTTCCTCAATTGATTTCCAACGGTGACCATTTTTTATTCCCACAATAGCGGCGACCCCCATAGCGAGTAACAATGCTATTTGATTCGGTCCATAAGATGAGTCTTCGCCATACAAAAAAACGGCACTACCCATAAAGAAAACGAGCAGTATAATTGGAATAAGCGCATCAGTAAGCGTAGGTTCTTTAATTGGTTTTTGAATCGTCATTGGAATACCTTATGCTGTCAGTGAACGATAAAACATGAATGCAATGACCACTGGGCATACAAATTTTATATACCAAGGCCAAATCTTCCAGAATAATCCCTGTTCAACACCATCCTGCCCTTGCTTTAATTCTGTTAAAATTTCGTTTCTATTCCAAACCCAACCGGCAAATATACATAACACAAAACCTAGCAATGGTTGGCTATACTGTGTCGTTATGGAGATAACTAAAACAAATAAGGCATCGAAATTAAAGATAATAATGCAGGAAATAACCAATACACAAATAGTCAGTAATGCTGATGCTTTTTTACGCTGAATACCTTTGTGGTCAACCATATAGGCAACGGGCACCTCTAACATCGAAATAGATGACGTTAACGCTGCAATTACCATGAGTGCGAAAAATGCCGTAGCGACTATCCAACCAACGACATCAATTGTAGCAAATAATGCAGGTAAAACAGTGAAGATGAGACTGTCGCCTTGAATAAGTGCTCCAGTTTCTGTAAATATCTGAACACCATTATTAGCCGCTACATACATAGCCGGAATTATTAACATACCAGCGAAAACGGCTATGCCAATATCTACTAACGCGACAGAAGCACCTAGCTTAGGTAAGTTTTCATTCGATTGGATATATGAACCATAAACCAACATAGTTCCAACACCAAGTGACATTGAAAAGAAAGCTTGGCCCATCGCGTCAACCAATAACCCAGCGTCTAATAAACGACTAAAATCGGGTACTAAGTATGCTTTCCAACCCTCTAGAGCGCCGTCTTGGAAACTGACGTAGATAATTAAAATCACGATAATGGTAAATAAAGTCGGCATGAGCCTAACGGACCAACGTTCTATACCATTGCTAACACCGCCGCTAACAACAAAGCCCGTCAAAAACAGAAATAACGCCATGAATATAGCGTTTCTAGAAACTGAAAATTCAGTTAACCAGGGAATACTGAAACCGATCATATTACTTGCGGCGTCAACAAAGAATGCAATCATCCAGCCTGCAACAATACTGTAGAACGCAAGGATAAAAACAACGGTGAGTAGGCCAATTGACCCAGTGATGATACCCGCGGTTCTAGCGGTTGATTTGGTGGACAGAGATCCAAGAGCATCAATCATATTAGCTCGTTTTGCACGACCAATGATTAGTTCTGCCATTAGTACTGGGTAAGCTAGTAAAAACGCCATCACCAAATACATTAAAACGAAAGCAGCGCCGCCGTTTTCAGCAACTTTTGTTGGGAAGCCCCAAATGTTACCTAATCCGACCGCAGAACCTGCCGCAGCCAACACGAATCCAATTCGTGAGGAAAACTCACCGCGTGCACTCATAATTACCCCATTATAGTTTTTTTTATTAGTGGTACTCTTTAAAGCGAATAAAGGCAGCTATGTTGCTGCCTTTTACTCTATCTGTTTTTAAGTCAAACTTATTCTTTTAAATTTAGTGCGTAGCTTCCCGACCCAACCATATCAAATGTAATATTGGCGGCTTCAAATAAGAATGGGTCTATTTCTTCTAGCGCTTCAGGTAAATCATCCTCTAATGATAATACCTTGCCCAAGCCCATTCTCTCAAGACGCTGATTAGCCCTGAGCAGCTGTTTCTCTTCGCTTTCTTTTTTCGTTTTCAGCCTTACAGACTCAACTAAACTTATGTAATCTTTATCTTTATTTTTATTATATTCTTCAATATCACTGAAAATATAAGCAAACTCAGGATCTTTCATCACTCGTGCGTTATGTTTTTCCGTTAATATATTAATAATGCCATTGTAACTGCCTAACTGAGCGTAATTTGCTTTTTGAATGCTGTCATATGGCAGTGCATTTTCTGCTTTACTCTCGCCCCACTCTGCCGGATCGACCGGTGATGGATATAAAATATCAGGCAGCACACCTTTATGTTGAGTGCTTCCACCGCTAATACGGTAAAACTTGGCAATCGTAAATTGCACTGCACCTAGTTTGTTATCTAGGTCATAAATACGACTCAAGCCACGATGTTGTTGAACAGTCCCTTTACCAAAAGTTTGCTCACCAATGATAATAGCGCGGTTGTAGTCTTGCATCGCAGCAGCAAATATCTCACTGGCTGAGGCGCTGTAACGGTCTACCAATACAGTCAGCGGGCCACCATAATGCACAACACCGTCAGTATCGCGGTCAACGCTAATACGACCATTTTCGTAACGAACCTGCACAACAGGCCCTTTATCGATAAATAAACCACTTAGTAATACTGACTCTGGTAATGAACCACCGCCATTACCGCGCAGATCAACAATAACACCTTCAACGCTTTCTTCTTTGAGCTTGTCCAATTCCTTCATAACGTCCACATGCAAATTATGATAAAAACTGGGAATATTAATAACACCTAATTTCTGCCCTTTGTGCGGGCCTGAATCTGGAATATAGACGTCGGATTTAGCCGCTCGATCTTCTAGCTTTACTTTATCGCGGGTAATTTGAACCTCAGAAATTTTCTTACTTTCGCTGCTCCCCTTAAGAACTTGAAGCTTTACGATGCTACCTTTTGGACCTTTGATGAGCTCAACTACTTCATCTAAACGCCAACCAATAACATCAACAAACTCTTCACCCTCTTGGGCAACCGCAATAATTTTGTCTTCAGGTTTAATTTTTAATGACTTATCAGCAGGACCGCCAGCGACCAAGCTAACAATAACAGTATGGTCATCTTCACTGCGTAAAACCGCGCCTATCCCTTCTAAGGACAAGTTCATTTCAATTTGGAAACGTTCAGTATTACGAGGTGAAAGGTAGCTAGTATGTGCTTCAATACTGCGTGCAAATGAGTTCATTACTGTCTGAAACACGTCTTCACTGTTCGTCTGACTGAGCCGTTTTACAGCTCGCTTGTAACGCTTACTTAGAATATCTTGCGTTTCATCCCAAGTTTTGTCAGCCATTTTTAAATTCAGTGCATCGTATTTAACGCGCTGGCGCCAAACTTCGTCTAAATCGGCGGCTGTTGCAGCCCAAGCTACCTTTTCTCTATCATAGTAGTACTTGTCATCTACAACTTCGTAATCAAAGGGCTTATCAAGTAGCGTTAACGCATAATTAAATCGCTCAGCACGACGTTTTAAATTAACCATATAAATTTCATAGGCAATGTCTAATTGCCCCTGACGAATCGCATCGTCAAAAGAATCTTTCGACTTTTCAAAATTAGCAACATCTGATGCTAAGAAAAAATTCTTATTAACATCAAGAGAGCCCAAATAACGATCAAATATCTTTTGAGATAGTTCGTTATCTATTTTGATTTTTTTGTAATGTGATCGTGTAAAATGGTCGGTAATACGTTTCGCAGATTTGCTATGTTGGGATTCTTGCGAAAGCTCTGGTATGAGATCAGCGGTTTGGCTTGATGGCCCGGCTATACTTGCACCAACGACCAATGAACTTGCGATGGATGCCCATATCAATTGCTTTGTGAAAGATTTACCCAAATTTAACTGCATGCTACCTACCTTTCTGTTTTTGCTTGACGTTATATCATTAAACGCAGTTGCGCTCGTTGAACTTTGACCGTCATGCCTGAATTTAGTTGCACTTGAATACCATCTTTTGCAACTTCAGTTATTGTTGCTGGCATAGGCGAACTGCCAACTTTGACTGAAACGAGTAAACCTACTTTCATATCTTCGTCCACTAACTCGCGAACTTTGACCTTTGGTGCTACCTGTTTTGGTTTGCGCTCCGGTGACTTTTCAGCAGAGGGCTCTGCTTTACCGGGTATCTTTACATTGCTCCTGCTGTTTTTCTTGTCTTGGGCTTGTCTTTTTACCTCTTGACGTTTCTCAGCTGCTTTCGCTTTACTCTCTTTTAGTTGAGTAGCAGCATGCTCAGCATGCTCCTTTTCGATTTTATCTCCGTCGACACCGTCCAAATCTATGCGATGAGCACCTTCTTTGACAGAGGCTAAATATTTCCAACTACTGGTGTAATGTCTTAACGACATTCTCAACAGACGTTTGCTTAATCTGGCATCATCTTTCAGGCGTTCAGACAAATCGTGAAAAATGCCAATCTTAAGTGGTTTAGCTTCACCTTGAAGCGAAAAGCACTTTGGAAATTCTGAAGTAAGGAAGGCTAAGACTTCTTTACTGTTTGCTAGTTTTTGTTGTTCGTCCATTAAATTAATTCGTCATTTATATAGTTTATGCTTCTTCGGCTTCTTCGGGTTCTTGTGAATCATCCCAAGTTGAGAGTAGATGATCCACCCAATCAACCAAGTCGTCAACCTCAATCTCTAATAAATAGCTCTCAAGGTGCCAATGTTCCCATGTTTTTTCAATTATTCTGTGAATTTTCTCTACTTCTTCATCGTCATCTATGTGATCAAAGACTAAATGCAGAATAGTGTTTAACTTCTCTGATGCCTCGTAAGGATCGTCATGCACGTCTTCCATATCCTCAGGCGTGCTCAATAATACATGTATATCAACGAAATCCTTCACTGTGGGGTTTCCAAAGAAGTTAATGTTTCCTGAAAAATACTGACCAAGGTCTCTAATCCTTGACGGTCATGTTCATCGAATCGATCAGCCACCGGACTGTCAATATCGAGAACACCCACTAATTCGTTATTTACGATAATAGGCAGAACAATTTCGGAATTAGAAGCAGCATCACAAACTATATGGCCAGAAAAAGCGTGCACATCCTTCACAATAATGGTTTGAAGTGATGCAGCTGATGTGCCGCACACGCCACTGCCCATAGGTATTCTGATACAAGCAGGCTTTCCCTGAAATGGACCTAGCACCAGCTGTTCCTGTTTGAGCAAATAGAATCCGGCCCAGTTAATCTGTTCTAAAGTGTTAAATAACACCGCTGCAATGTTAGCCATATTAGCAACCATGTCAGGCTCATCTGATATTAACGCTGTCACTTGCGCATTTATTAATTTGTATTGCTCTTTTTTGTTACTCATTATTAATTTTTTTGATACCCATTATTACAAGCTGTCGCTTACTAAAGTGCTTAAGCATTATCCGGATCTATAATAACACTCTGTGAAAGGTCAATAAAAGCGCTTTCACCAAATTTAAAAGTTCCAGTGTATTACTCCGTTTCTACAAGCATAGATATTGAGGTCTTTTACTATAAAACAACTCAACATTGCATTATATATCCACCATATTCTGGCAACTATTAATCCCCATAATAATTGGTACAAAAAACAAAGCGAATAGCATCAATATTAACCAAAAAACCAATAACTGACACAAATCGCGGCAAAAATACCGGCAAAGTCAGCAGCTAAACAACAGCCAACAGCATAGCGACTATGTTTGATGCCAACAGCACCTAAATACACCGCTAAGACATAAAATGTCGTCTCCGTAGACCCTTGCATTACTGACGCCAGCCTTCCTGCAAATGAATCAGCACCATGATGCTGCATCGTTTCTATCATTAGGGCCCGCGCACCACTGCCGCTTAGTGGTTTCATTAGCGCATTGGGGATCGCATCAACAAAACGTGTATCCATGCCAATGCTACTGACCAAATATGACACTCCATTCATCACTAAATCCAACAGACCGCTCGCTCTCAGCATACCAATGGCAAACAGCATTGCTAATAAAAATGGAATAATAGTGACGGCAACTTCAAAGCCCTGTTTCGCTCCATCTACAAATTGCTCATATGTATTCTGTTTTTTTCTCCAGCCCTGCACCAACACAGCGACAATAAAGAGTAGTAAAAGAAAATTCGCTATGAGTGAAGATTGGGCTGCGAGTTGATCGGCAGCTAACTTGGAAAAATAGAGGATAACAGCGGTAAGTAAACTAAAAACGCCTACCAAATAGGTCAATACTACTCGATTAAATAAGTTAACTTTCTGCACTGCACAAGTAACAAACAAGCCAAATAAAGTAGATGCGCTTGTTGCCAATAGAATTGGGATAAATACATCGGTCGGTTGTGCAGCTCCCTGCTCTGCTCTATATAAAAAAACCGCAATTGGGAATAAAGTAACCGAGGATGTATTCAGTACTAAGAATAAAATCTGAGAATTGGTCAGCGTATCTTTTACCGAGGAAAGCGTCTGCATGTCTTGCATCGCTTTTATACCGAATGGCGTTGCAGCATTATCTAAACCAAGCACGTTAGCCGACATGTTCATCGTGATGCTGCCCAGCGCTGGATGCCCGCGCGGGATGTCGGGCATGATTCGGCACAGTAACGGTTCCAGGATTCTAGAAAATTTTGCAATTAAACCAGAATTTTCCGCAACCTTAAAAATCCCCAACCAAAACGCTAATAGACCTATTAAACCGAGGGCAATATCAACGCTCATTTTTGCCATTGCAGTGACGGCGGTCATGACGACTTCAAAACCGCCTAAATCACCTGTAACGATGACTTTCCAGCAAGTAGCAACAAACGCGCTAACAATAAAAAACAACCAAATTCTGTGAAGCATTATTACCCTATATTTTTATGAACTAGCTTGCTAGCATGTCTATTAGGTTTTGCCGATAACCTATATTGTTATCTATAGCTTTAATTAGCGACATTAATATGAATACACTCGCCATATTTTTAAAATTAACACAATACATCATCAAACTCAGTGATTTTTAAGCTCTAACTACCATGTGATTTAGCATGATAGTGTAGCTGCGCATCTATCAGTGATTAAATTGTTATTAAACCTGTGGATAACTTGTACATTTCCTGCGCATAAGCTGTGCGAACATTTAAAACTAAATCATTGACTTTAAATAGTTTTAGGTCTTTATTTTATTTCATGTTATGTTTAAAAATGTTAAAGATGTAAATTAATTGCAAAATCTATTTATATATTAATCGATTTAGATCTATTATTAACGTCTGTCGGATTTGTAATTCGCTTCTCCCCGACATGCATGTTTTACTAATGATATGAATCATGTGTTTAGACCTAAACACGATATCTGCGGTTAAAGTTAGCGCACGGCTCAGAAATGGGCCATTCCCCTAAGCCTGGAACGATTGTTCCGGGCCTTTTTATTCGAGTTTTACTCATTTTAAATTACCATCTAAATCTCGTTAATTTAAGCTGATATTGTTCAAGCAACCACCAGGTAGCTATCACTTAAGCTGTTCTGTTAATTCGTTTTTAAAGCGTGCCGCATTTTCCTGATAATGTTTGGCGGATTTTTCGAGCATCTCTGCTTGCTCGTGTTTGATCGTTTTTACTACTTTCCCTGGCGAGCCCATTACAACTGAATAGTCAGGAATTTCCATGCCCTCCGTAATCAGGGCGTTTGCACCAATAACACAGTGATGGCCTATTTTAGCGCCATTTAGCACAACTGCATTTATACCTATAAGAACGTAATCTCCTAAAATACAACCATGCAGCATTGCTTTGTGGCCAATGGTTACGCCTTTTCCAATGTGCATTGGATAACCGTAGTCTGTATGTAAAATAGCGCCGTCTTGCACGTTACTGCCTTCACCTATCTCTATTACATCGCAATCACCCCGCAACACAGCGTTAAACCAAACACTCGCATTGTCGTGCAGAGTTACTTTACCCATAACATGTGCACCTGGAGCCACATATGTGTTTTGGCCTAATGACACTTTATCCGAACCTAACTTGTATATCATGCCCATCTCCTTATTTCTAAATCAAACCGCAACTTGCCGCATTAACCCTTCTTGAACCGTGGTTGCAACAAGTGTCCCGTGTTTATCAAACACTTTACCCTGCACTAACCCTCGGCCAGTTCCGCTGAATGGACTTTCCATTTCATATAGTAACCAATCATCAAATTTAAACGGTTTGTGAAACCATATTGCGTGATCAATTGTTGCTAATCTGAGTGATTTATCGTGCACTGCTAATCCATGCGGTTGCAATGATGTGCTTAAAAAATGGTAGTCCGAGGCATAAGCAAGCGATGCCTGATGCACTTGCAGCGGAGCATCAAGTTTATCTCTTCCCTTTAGCCATATTGAACGTTTTGGTTCGCGTTTCTCAGCGGTATACGAGTTCGCAGAATCAACAGTACGAATATCAACAGGCCTATGATAACTCAGCGACTCCTTCATTCTTTCAGATAATTGCTCATATTTTTCTTCGTAGAACCTAATATCTTGAGCAACATCATCAGGAGATGGCACTTTAGGCATTTGCGCAAACTGATGACTTAATCCTGGCTCAGGAATTTGAAAAGAGGCGGTCATGACAAAAATAGTGCGTCCATTTTGAATTGCTTTGACTCGGCGTGATGAAAAGCTTCTCCCATCACGTACATTTTCTATATCATATATAACCGGCTTTTGAGCATCACCCGGTAATAAAAAATAGGAATGCAGAGAATGAATTATACGTCCCTCTTCAACCGTTTTATAAGCGGCAGCAATAGATTGTCC
>JAWUVZ010000028.1:0-10057 GCA_034112105.1 Glaciecola sp.
CAAGGTGAAGATGTCTTGGTCTTTAGCCCGGATGCGCGCAATAAAGACGATGGCACGGATGTTCAGAATCTAACCGGGTGTCATATAGGCGTTGAACATCATTTGCGTCAACAAACACATAAGCCCAAAGGGCCAAATTACTGTTTAAGTGATTTTGTTATGCCTTTGTCACAACATCGAACTGATTATATGGGGGCTTTTGCTGTTACCGCTGGTATCGGGGAAGATGAACTCGCTAAGGCCTATGAAGCTGATGGTGACGACTACAACTCTATTATGAGTAAAGCCATTGCAGATAGACTTGCCGAAGCCTTTGCCGAATATTTGCATGAACAAGTGCGTAAAGAATTATGGGGTTACGGCAAAGATGAGCAGCTAGATAACGAAGCGCTTATTGGTGAAAAATATCAAGGTATTCGTCCTGCACCGGGCTACTCGGCTTGTCCTGAACATACCGAAAAGCAGTTGATTTGGGACTTGCTGGATGTTGAAGCAAGCATTGGTATGCAGTTAACTTCTAGTTACGCTATGTGGCCTGGGGCATCAGTTTCGGGCTGGTATTTTGCGCACCCAGAGGCACGCTATTTTGCCGTAGCAAAAATTCAACAGGATCAGCTTAAAGACTATGCTATGCGCAAAGATTGGCCAATTGCGGAAGCTGAAAAGTGGTTAACACCTAATTTGAATAATTAAGCTTTATCAGGTTACGTTAGTTTTAGCTATGCACTAGTGCCTTGTGTTGTAAGTTACTGCATAAAAATCGTTTTTTAATGCGTTTTTGATATCATACGTGATAACCGAATTAGTTATGATATATTGATAGAAAACACTAATGTAGGACGCTTGTTTATTTTTAACTAGGATAAATAATGGAACAAAAACCGTTTAGCCAAGCATGCGAAAATAATAAGACGGCGATTTTAAAACAGCTTATAAAAGCATTTTCTACAGTTCATAATGTGCTTGAGATCGGCTCCGGGACGGGTCAACATGCTGCATATTTTGCGCGCAAGTTACCTCACGTGCAATGGCACTGTTCCGATGTTGAAGAATACCATGATGGTATTAACCAGTGGATTGATGAATTTCCAAGCAAGAATCTACATCGTCCATTCGCTTTAAAGCTAGCTCGGGATGAGTGGGTTAGTACTTCGGTAATTTCACATCAGCCATTTGATGGAATATATACGGCTAATACTGCTCATATAATGCTTGAGCACGAAATCCAATCACTTATGCAGTCAGTTGCTACTCATTTACCTAACAGAGGCGTATTTTGCCAATATGGGCCTTTTATCGTCGATGGTAAATTTACCAGTCAAAGCAATGAGGAGTTTCATGAAAAGTTACTGTTAAGTGGCCGTGGAGGTTATCGCGATATCGATCAACTCGCTGGCTGGGCTCCAAAACTAGCATTGAGCGCAAAAGTTGAGATGCCTGCAAATAACATGATGTTGGTATGGCAAGCTAAGTAGTATTTATAAGGCGTGAGAATAGTGTAATAAAAAAGCCCCAAATTATCTTGGGGCTTTTTGCTTTCAGATTGTCAAACTACCAAATGCGCACTCGATCCTCTGGTGCAAGATACAACGCGTCACCTGGTTGTACGTTAAACGCGGTGTACCAAGCATCATGATTACGTGGTGCTTGGGCTCTGTATCGACCCGGAGCATGCGTGCCTGCACGAAGTTGATTGAGCATGCTTTGTTCAGTACGTTTTTCGCGCCAAACTTGTGCCCAAGCTAAAAAGAAACGTTGGTCTCCCGTTAACCCTTCAATAATGGGCGCTTCTTTGCCCCTCAACGATAACTGATAAGCGTGGTAGGCCATAGAAAGTCCACCTACATCACCAATGTTTTCTCCCAAACTGTTGCGCCCATTCACAAAGTTACCTTCGATAGGTTCATATTCACTGTATTGGGCGGCAAGTTTGTCGGTTTTAACATCAAAAGCAGCACGATCTTCTGCAGTCCACCAATTACGTTGAATACCATTGGCATCAGATTTTGAACCTTGGTCATCAAATCCATGTCCCATTTCATGCCCAATAACAGCGCCTATTGCGCCGTAGTTAACCGCGTCATCAGCATTTGGATCGAAGAAAGGGGCTTCTAAAATAGCGGCAGGAAATACAATTTCATTAAACGAACTATTGTAATAGGCATTAACTCGTTGTGGTGCCATACCCCAGCGTTCTCTATCTGTTTTTAATAGTTCACGTTCAACACTTTGTGATTGGAAAAATTGGCGTAAGTTTTGTACATTCCCGATGAGGTCATCAGTGCCAATAGAAACGCCTTCAAACGACTGCCATTCATCTGGATAGCCAATTTTTGGCCGAAAAGCCATTAGCTTCTCCTTTGCATTCACTTTTGTTTCACTACCCATCCAATCAAGATTGTCGATACGCTCGCCGAGCGCTTTGCGCAAGTTCTCCACTAAGCTTGCCATTTGTTCTTTTGAGCTTTCTGGAAAATATTTTTCTACATAAACTTGACCAATAGCAAAACCCAATGACTGTGTTCCGGACATTTCAGAAATAGCTCTTTTCCAACGAGGTCTAGGTTCTTTTTGTCCATTTAACATTGTTCCATAAAACGCAAAATTGTTCAGATAGACTTCGTCGGACAGCATGTCAGAGTTATTGCTAATGGTATGGTAACGCAGGTAATCTTTCCAAACTGAGAGTGGCTGACTATTAACTAGTTTGATCATTTCCCTTACTGGTTCTGGTTGGGTAATGTTCAAATTTGGAATGGTATAACCAGAAGAGGCAAAATAGGTATCCCAGTCAAAGCCGGCATAGTCTTTTAGCAAATCGGTCCGAGCAATTTGGTTGAGTGATAGGTCGCGATTTCTGCGCTTTTCGCGAGGCCATTGTGCTTCTGCAATTTTTGTTTCCAAGGCAATAATTTGATCAGCTTTGTTTGCTGCATCTTCAACGCCGATGAAAGAAAGGGTCTTGGTGATGTTTTCTTTATAGGCGGTTAGAATATCATTGAAACGCTCGGTATCTGTTAAATAATAACTACGATCAGGCAGACCAAGACCGCCAGCCCCTACAGACATTTGATATGCATTTGGGTCTAACCTGTTAAAGCCAAGTCCAGCGTTTATTGGACTTGTCACCCCTGAGATCCATGCGTTACCAAATACTGAGGTTAAATCGATAACCGAGTCAATATCATCGATTTGATCCAATACTGGTTGAATTGGCTTCAAACCTTTCGCATTTATGTTATCAATATCCATAAATGCATTGTAGAAGTTAGCAATGAGTTGCTCTTCAAACGACAAGTCTTTTGCCTTGCTAATATCATCAATAATTTGTTTAACGCGATCTTCACTGCGATCCGCCAATAAAGAAAAAGCACCATAACGTGTTTTATCCGAAGGCATCTCAAAATTGTCGTACCAAGTACCACTTGCATGCATGAAAAAATCGTCGCCGGGCTTAATTTCTAAATTACGTGCCGATAACTCAACACCAAAGACACCTAACTCGGGTTTAGTACTTAATTGCTCTAATTTGTTTTGAACATCTTGCGCTTTTTGGGTTGCAGTAACGCCGTCTGTTTTTGTTGAATCACACGCACCAAGCAGTAAACTGCTGAGTATAGCTATTGATAAAATTGATCTTTTCATTGTTTACCTTTAGTCGTTTATTTTTGTCTTATTGTAAGTTTCAACTATTTTGTCAAATTGCTGTCTACCGGGTAAATTAACGTACGACTGATTTTGTGCCAACATATTAATAACGTCACCTGCTTAAGTCCGTAATTAAATCGTTACTTTTTGTTTCATCAGTCAATATTACTATTTAGAATATTCGTTCATTTTTTAATAGGTCACAGCAATGTAAGCAAGCCTCTTTTTAGGCTTGCTTAAAGGGCAGCACTTTTTCACTTTGCAGTTTGTATTGCTCGATACCTATTTTTTCGCGTTGCAAAAAATCATGCACGGCAGCTTGAAAATCAGGGTGTTGCAAATAATGGTTTGAATAGCAAAAAGTGGGTTCAAAGCCCCTCAGTATTTTATGTTCGCCTTGCGTGCCCGGATTGAATTGGCGCAACTGTTTTTCTATTGCGAACTCTATTCCCTGATAATAGCAACATTCAAAATGTAGGCCTGACACTTCTTGTAAAGCGCCCCAATAGCGTCCGAATAGTTGTTGGTCATTATAGAAAAAGAGGGCTGCAGCAATACATTTTTCTGCATGATAAGCCATAACAATCATAATATTACTTTGCATATTGTTTTGCAGATAATCAAAAAAGTCGCTGGTTAAATAGCCGGTGTGTCCACTTCGCTTTAAATAGGTTTGTTGATAACACAAATAAAAATCGTCTAACACTTGCTGAGTTAACATGTCTCCAGTTAATCTTTTGATAATAATTGGGTCTGTCTCTGATACTCGCAGCGCTGAGGTTCGTTCTTTGCGAATAGATCGACGCTTTCTCGATGTCATTTGTTGCATGAAGTCATCAAAATTGTTATATGCTCTGTTGTGCCAAACAAATTGCACACTCAGGCGTTGTAATAGCTTGTCCTGCGCTAGCTGATTACTTTGGTACTCAGGCAAAAATAAATAATGGAAAGATGAAGCGCGCGCTTCTTTCAAAATGTTGTCTGTGCTTGCAATAATAAACGCAGTTATATCTGCAAATGAATAATCGCACTTGGTATTAACAAGTAGGCGGCTGCCAGTTACCGGTGTAAATGGAATGCAGGCAACTAGCTTCGGATAATAAGGGATCTGATGATGCTGATATGCGTTAGCCCAAGCGTGATCAAAAATATATTCACCATAGGAGTGGGTTTTTAAGTAACAGGGAATAAAGCCAATAAGTTTGTCGATTGGACCGCTGGTTGCAACTGAATTCGTTATGACTTCAAGTGTATCTTTTCCGGCTTCGGTTCCGTCCGGTAAGACCCTAATCGCATCCAGTCCAGCTTCAACCACATCTTGTTTTTCGACGTCACCTTCGATACCATTTTGTTCCGGGTGGTCGTAAATACCGATATGGTAGCTGTGCCAGCCAGTTTCTCCGTTTACACATTTGGCCACTTCTAATCCTTTGAGGAAAACATAGCTTAAAAAAGGCGTTGAATATTCGGTATCATGATCGGATAGTTGTTGCCATTGTTCTTGAGTTATATCATCTACACTGAGAATGGGTTTCCAGCTTAACGCCATATTATAAATTTACTTATTAGGAAGTATGTTAGTCACTATGTCAGATAACGATGCAAAGATCATTAGACACAAATTAACTCGACTATTGTCTCGTCGTGAGCATAGTCAAACAGAACTGCGTAAAAAGCTAGCGGATTTGGAGTTAGATAGAGACTTAGTTGACGATACTATTGCGCAGTTTGCCAAAAAAGATATTCAAAGTGATGTTCGGTATGCCGAGGCCGTTGTTCGAGGTGCTTATCGAAAGGGTAAGGGACCTGTATTTATTCAACGCACATTACACAATCATGATATTGATTTTCAGCTGGTGGGAGCACTTACAAAGGATGAGAGTTTTGATTGGTTTGAGTCCTCCAAAGCGGTCAGAGTGAAACGATTTGGGGATGAGTTACCTGATGATTGGACTTATAAACAAAAGCAAATGCGCTTTTTGCAATACCGTGGTTTTACTCAAGAGCAAATTAAATATGCATTTGAGTGAAACTTTAGGCAAATAGGGCGATTAAGAGGCTTAACAAACTCCTCATTAACATGATATCTTCTACTTATATAAAAACAGCAACTTATATTTTGGTTTTCAATACACGTCGAGATACCAACTTTGAACCTTATTTGTATATAGCTAATTATTTATAGTTAACCGTCATTCGGAATCGTAATAGTTATATAAATGAATAAAATGAATGCTTGAAGACACGTGAAATCAATATAAAAGCTGTTTCAACATTTTTCCCACATAGAACGATTTAGGAACATTAATGGTACGCTCTACAGCCGATTTACGACGCACTTTCTTTGAATACTTTCAACAACATCAACATCATCTTGTCTCAAGTTCATCGCTTGTGCCAAATGATGACCCCACGTTGCTGTTTACAAATGCAGGAATGAATCAGTTTAAAGACGTTTTCTTAGGTGCTGAACAACGTAACTATACCCGTGCAGTTTCATCGCAACGATGCGTTCGCGCTGGCGGTAAACATAATGATTTAGAAAACGTTGGCTACACGGCTAGGCATCATACGTTTTTTGAAATGTTAGGGAACTTTAGTTTTGGTGACTATTTTAAAGAAGATGCGATTAAATTTGCATGGCATTTCTTAACGGGTGAACTCGGCCTAGACAAAGACAAGTTGCTAGTAACGATCTATCACGAAGATGATGAAGCATTTGATATTTGGGAACAAAAAATAGGTATTCCTGCTGAGCGCATTATTAGAATTGCGACGTCTGACAATTTTTGGTCAATGGGCGATACAGGGCCTTGTGGCCCTTGTTCTGAAATTTTTTATGATCATGGCGAGGACATTTGGGGTGGCCCCCCAGGGTCACCTGAAGAAGATGGTGACCGTTTTATTGAAATTTGGAACTTGGTTTTCATGCAGTTCAATCGTCAGCAAAATGGCGATATGTTGCCATTGCCTAAACCTTCGATCGACACTGGAATGGGATTAGAACGAATTTCGGCCATACTTCAAGGTGTGCATAGCAACTATGAAATTGATTTATTTCAAAGCTTAATTGCAGCAGCCGCAGAAATTGTTGGTACACAAGATTTAGAAAATAAATCACTGCGCGTTATCGCCGACCACATTCGCTCATGCAGTTTCTTAATTTGTGATGGTGTAATGCCCTCGAATGAAGGTCGTGGCTATGTGCTACGTCGTATTATTCGTCGTGCTGTTCGTCATGGTTATAAGATGGGCGCAGATGATATTTTCTTCTACAAGTTAGTTAAAACGCTAGTAGCGGAAATGGGAGATGCATACCCTGAACTTAAACAGCAGCAAGCTGTTGTTGAAAAAGTACTAAGAGCTGAGGAAGAACAGTTCTCAAAAACCCTAGAACGCGGTATGGCTATCTTAAATGACGCACTAGCTCAATTGTCAGGTAAGCAAGTTCCAGGCGAACTCGTATTTAAATTGTACGACACCTATGGTTTCCCTGCCGATTTAACCAATGATGTTGCGCGTGAACAAGGCTTGACCATTGATGAGGCCGGATTTGAAACGGCCATGGCACAACAAAAATCACAATCACAGTCGGCGAGTAAATTCGGTGCTGACTATGCGAATGTATTGAGTGTCGAACATACAACTGAATTTACCGGTTACAGCGAAGTCAACGGTTCATCCGTTGTTGTGGATATTATCGTTGATAATGCTGCCGTCGCGGAGGCTCGTAACGAAGCATTTATATTACTACAAGAAACCCCTTTTTATGCAGAGTCTGGCGGTCAAGTAGGTGATACAGGTTTAATTTCATCGAGTACCGGTAAAGCGCAAGTTGTTGATACGGTTAAGTTGGGTCAAGCCTTTGCGCACAAAGTGAAAATTGAAGGTGTCATTAAAGTCGGTGATAAAGTCGAGCTTGTTGTAGACCGAGCACGACGCGATCGCATTAAAGCCAATCACAGTGCTACGCATTTATTGCATGCGGCATTGCGTCAATTATTGGGCGACCATGTTGCGCAGAAAGGTTCTTTAGTCGACGCAGAGAAACTGCGTTTCGATTTTTCACATTTTGAATCTATTTCTGCACAACAGCTGACTGAAATTGAAAATCTTGTAAATGCAGAAATTCGTTTAAACAATGCATTAAGTACTCAATTAATGGAACTCGATGAAGCCAAAGCGTCAGGTGCAATGGCGCTATTTGGCGAAAAATATGATGAAAAAGTTCGCGTAGTAAAAATGGGTGAATTTTCGACAGAGCTTTGCGGTGGCACTCATGTCTCCCGAACCGGCGATATTGGCTTATTAAAAATAACATCTGAAGGTGGTATTGCATCAGGTGTTCGTCGCATTGAAGCAACAACGGGACAAACTGCACAAGATTTCTTTAATGATGAATCTGACAAACTTCATGCTATTGCTAGTTTGTTAAAATCCGACAAAACGTCTGTTGTTGAAAAAGTGTCATCTGCTTTACAGCAAGTTAAGCAACTTGAAAAAGAGCTTAATCAACTCAAACAGTCAATGGCTGGTCAGAAAAGTAAGGACATCATGTCTAGTGTAATTGACGTGCAAGGCGTCAAGCTCCTAGTAGCTAATATGCAAGGTGTTGAAGCCAAATCTCTACGAGGAGTGATGGATGACCTTAAAAATCAACTCCAATCCGGTGTTATTGCTTTGGGCTTAGCCAGTGACGGTAAAGTTAATTTAATTGCAGGTGTAACCAAAGATCTTGTCGGGAAATTCAAAGCAGGAGACCTAGTAAATCATATGGCGAGTCAAGTTGGTGGAAAAGGTGGTGGTAGACCTGATATGGCGCAAGCCGGAGGAACCCAACCAGAAAATCTTGACCAAGCTCTGGCGTCAGTGAAAAATTGGCTTGAAAAGAACGTTTAATGTGTTCAGAGAAGTTTTAGGAGATAAATGAATAGGATATGTCAAAATAATTGCACATTTGTTCGATGAACAACCATAAAATGTGTTTTTTTCTTGGATAAAATTAACAAATTGAAGTATATTTAACAGAGTTAATAGTTAGTCACGTGCGGACGTGATGCACGTGATATCTGATATCTGGTTCAGAACTATTAAACGGACCTAAACTAAAAGGAGCTATAATATGCTTATCTTGACTAGACGCGTAGGGGAAACTTTAATGGTAGGTGACAATGTTACTGTGACTGTTTTAGGCGTTAAAGGAAATCAAGTGCGAATTGGTGTTAATGCACCGAAGGAAGTTTCAGTTCATAGGGAAGAGATTTATATGAGAATACAGGCAGAAAAGGGTAACGAAGCTGCTGTTGAAGACGAAGGTTAATTTTCGTATTTTCATACAAGCCATCAAATTAATGGCGAAGGAAAACTCAGGTCATTCTGAGTTTTTTGCTTTTTGAAGGTTGAAAATAGGGCGTGTTGGTTAAAAAACTAACAAACGATCAAAAGGGGAGAATAAGTTGCTAAAAAAGCATTGACTTATATTACTTAGATAGTAAACTCCTGCCCCACATTTAGGAGAGGTGGCCGAGTGGCTGAAGGCGCTCCCCTGCTAAGGGAGTATAGGGTTTGTAGCCCTATCGAGGGTTCGAATCCCTCCTTCTCCGCCATTTTATAATGGTTTAAATGTGACGTTGTTAAGGTTAAACTTAAACACTTAATCGAAGTAGCTGATAGTTAGTAACAGAAATATTATGCGCATGTAGCTCAGCTGGATAGAGTACCTGGCTACGAACCAGGCGGTCGGAGGTTCGAATCCTTCCATGCGCACCACACATTGTTTGAAGAAAGTTTTGCGCATGTAGCTCAGCTGGATAGAGTACCTGGCTACGAACCAGGCGGTCGGAGGTTCGAATCCTTCCATGCGCACCATATCAGAGCCCTTAGGGGCTTAAACAAGCCTTAGTTGTTACTAGGGCTTTTTTTTGCTTTCAAATAAGTAAATTTAAGCGGTCGTTTGCTCCTTCGCAATAGTCAAATAGTTGTTCTTCATCCAGACCGCTCACTAAATATGTTGTGTAATATAAAATTTTGCCAACATTAACAGCTGGCTTATCTATATGATTCATATATTGGGCGTTGTTAGCAGTAAGTGCGTCATTGTCGGCGTGAATGTTACAAATTCGTAAATAATGAATAAAAATTGACAAAATAACAGTTTTAATGCATAAAATTGTTATTTTTATGCATTTTCGTCCGGTTAGCCATTGTAATTTTTCGCACCTCGTGATATTTATCCACACCAGAATTTTTGAAGTACTTTTTTAAGGTGACATTATGTCAACACAAATGACCGAGCAGTTAATTGAAGCCGGCGTTTTACTCGGCGTTGGTTTGTCAGTTGTCTTTGCATTTTTGATACTTCTTATCGGAGGTTTACATGCCATTGCTTGGTATTGAAGTAAATTTCCAT
>JAWUVZ010000029.1:0-7170 GCA_034112105.1 Glaciecola sp.
GACATCTTGATTACTTTCCGGAATTAATATTGAGTCTGCACCTGTGGTCAAGCCAGAATATGTGCCAATATACCCAGAATCCCGCCCCATAACTTCAATGATAAATACCCTGTTATGAGACTCTGCCGTATCCCTTATATTATCGATGCACTTCATTGCTGTATTGACAGCAGAATCAAACCCCAAGGTATAATCGGTGCCAGCTATATCGTTGTCTATTGTGCCAGGAATACCAATACAAGGGATGTTAGTTATGTCTGACAAAGACAATATACCCCGAAAAGTGCCGTCACCACCAATTGCAATAAGTGCATCTATTTCATTTTTGTGAAGGGTTTCTACCGCTTTTTTTCTTCCTTCAATAGACCTAAAACGATCACTACGAGCCGTTTTAAGAATAGTACCACCGAGGTGCATTGTTTTTTGTAGTTGATTGAAATCGAGCGGAATTAAATCGTTGTCTATAAGACCTTCAAATCCTTTACGTAATCCGCTTATTTTAATTCCATTGGTCGTAGCTGTTTTTGCCACTGAAAATAACGTTGCATTCATACCAGGTGCGTCTCCACCTGAAGTCAATATTCCAATGTGTTTAATTTTGTTTGCCATTTAATTGCCCATTTTTATTAGGTCAGTATTTTTTACTTTTCTTGTTTTAAGGCTTAATTAATTATACAGCCTACTGCTCATCAATATAATTGGGGATTATACTTAGCAGCAATAGGCATATAGTGTTAACGTATCAGTAAGTACCTGCCACCAAACGTACGGGGAATTACGGATAAAAATATATCCTGAATGTAGATAAAGTACTCAAAGAAACATTCAACTTTATTGCAGAGAATTAAGTGATGAAACGGGTGCGTGATGAAATGGGCATGACCAATGTAATATTGATGATCCCTTTTTCGTCGTCGTGTACAAGAAGCCGAAAAAGTACTGGAGGCTATGGCAAAAAACGACCTCAAACGTGGCGACAATAACTTGCAAGTCTATGTCATGTGCGAGGTACCCAATAATGTCATTCAGATCGATGCCTTCGCCAAACTTTTCGACGGGTTGTCCATCGGTTCCAACGATCTAACACAATTAACCTTGGGTGTTGATCGAGACTCTCAAATTGTTGCCTTTGATTTTATGCGATTATCATCAAGTTAAAAAAACTAATCCAGTTGCTCACACCTAATTTTAATCCGCACCAATTGCGCAAGTGTTTTGGCTTCTAACTTCTCCATAACATGAGAACGATGGACCTCAACAGTGCGTTCGCTGATACAAAGATCTGCTGCAATTACTTTGTTCATAAAGCCATCAGTCACTCGCTCAAACACTTCTCGTTCACGACTTGATAACGAATCGACTTTACTTTTATCTTTGAGTTTGTTGATTGTTTCTTCATGTTGTCTATTATCAAGTTTAAGTGCTTCGTTTATACGATCAATCAAATCCTGTTCATTAAATGGTTTACGAATAAAGTCGATTGCCCCTAGCCTCATTGCTTCTACGGCCATGGGTATATCACCATGACCAGTGATAAAAATGATAGGCATTAAGCAATCTAACTGTTTAAGTTTTTGTTGAACTTCTAATCCACTCATTTTGGGCATACGTATGTCTAAAACTAAGCACCCTGCCATTTTGTTGTTGTATACATCTAAAAAGGCGTTACCTGAAACGAAACTTCGAGACTCTTGCCCAATTGACTCAAGAAGCATTTCCAATCCATCACGGATAGCTTCATCGTCATCAATTATAAAAACAGTCTGTTTATTTGTCATTAGAAACTCCCTCTTTGTGTATTGGTAAGGTAAAGTGAAAAATGGCTCCAGCCGGTTTATTTTTAGAAAAGTAAATGTGGCCGCCATGTTCTTCAATTATACTTTTTGAAATGGATAACCCAATACCCGTACCATTCTTTTTGGTCGTTGAAAATGGCGTAAACAACTTCTCGGTCATCGTTTTAGGTAATCCACAGCCCGAATCTGTCACAGATATTTCAATATAATCCTCTGCATTAAACTTCGTTTGAAGCTTAATTACTGCACCATTTTTACATGCTATCGACTGCATTGCCTCCATCCCATTGCGAAGTAAGTTGAGGAGAACTTGTTGTATTTGTACTCTGTCTGCAAATACGTCTATTGGCTCGTTGCAAGAAATGACTTGTATGTCGATACCGCGCAACCGAGTTTCTGAATCCGCTAGTTTTGTTACGTCATCAATCAAAATATTACAATCAACCACTTCCTTAAGTCTGTCTCCCTGTCTTGTCATGATCTGCACACGTTCAAGAACAGCACCGGCACGACGAGATTGTTGACTCATTTTTTCAAATAGTTCAGAGAGTTTTTCAAATTTACCCATTTCACAGAAGTTTTTCGCCGTTTGCGAATACAGTGAAATGGCGGTTAATGGCTGATTAATTTCATGTGCAATCCCTGCAGCCATTTCACCTAGCGCATTGAGTCTGTCAGCATGGGCTAATTGTTCGATATGTAATCGTGCTTCATCTTCTGATGCACGTTGCTGAGTAATATCTCTGATTAATCCAACAAACATCCGATTTTCATGGTTGGGGACTTCATTGACTGATAAGTGGATGGGAAAGGTTGAGCCATCTTTGCACTTGGCCACAAGTTCACGACCTTTGCCAATAATATGTGCCTCGTTGGTTATTAAATATTGGGCTATATACTGATCATGATGATCGCTATGCTGATGTGGCATTAGCGTTTTCACATTTTTGTCCTTTACTTCATCATAGGTATAGCCAAACATATTTTGTGCTGCGTCGTTAAAGCTCTTGATATGCCCTTTATGATCAATCGTAATAACGGCTTCAACCATGGAGTTGACTATCGCATCAGAAAACGCATGACTATGTATTAGATCGACTTCAACTTGTTTAATAGACGTGATATCCGTAATAAAACCTTCAAGTATGATTTTGTCATTTGATATTGAACTAACAGGCTCTCCCCTTTCCCATATTAACCGGACGTCATTTTTTTTGGTCATAATGCGATATTCAATTTCAAAAAGACTCTTTGTTTTTACCGCTTGATTAACGGTTTTGCATACACGTTTATAGTCGTCTGGGTGAATTAGGTCTCCCCATAATATGCTGTGTTGCTCAAATTCTAATTTGGTATGTCCAGTTAAAGCCTCACAACCTTCACTGACTAATAACATTGGGCAATTAGCCTGATTCAGAGCCTGATAAGCCATGCCAGGTAAGTTTTTGAGTAGTTTTTCTGTTTTATTACGGTCATCTTTGATCCGTTTGGTTTTGTTGTGTGCAGAGATCGCTGTATAGACTGCTAAAGTAATAAATATGCTTAATAAAATACCAAGCAGAATTAAAATTCTTATTGTTCGTAAGTGCGTGAGAGATAAAAATGAATTTTTTGGGGCCAACTTAATCTGCCATCTCTGCCCCTGCAGTTCAAAGGAAGCTTGCTTATTCCAAGTGTTCTCATTAACTAAATCGTTAGTTTCGTTTGAATAGATTTTGTGTTCGTCAATGAATAACACAAATTGATGCTCTGTGAGCATGTAAGATGGCAACACAGCTTTAATATATGATTCAAAAAGTAGTAGGCTGCCTATAAACCCTTCCAATTTTTGGCCTGTTTGAGTTGTATTGAATACTGGAGCATAAATTCCCAAGCCTAAGTTTCCGTAAATGGAATCTAATGGGATCGTTATCACTGTGCTTTTTATTTTAAGAGCTTTCATTAGGGCTGAGAGCGCTGGGGGAGTTAATGCTAAATCGAAATTCATCGATTTTTCGTTGCCTTTGAACGGCATTACCCTTCGGACGTGGAACGCTTTGTCAATCCAGCCAATGGTTTGATATCCCTGCTGAGTATCATACAAAGTCTGGCTAATTAAGTTCCAATCGTCATCCGACATGTCACTTGAAATTTTAGACAATTCAGCAAATTTTGTCAGTGACGCCATCCGTTTGCGAATATCTTCTTCAAGTAATATTTGAATTCCATTTGCAGTGCTTTGTGTTACGCGGTCAATATGAGCTCGCTCTTGTGACTCTATATACAACACTATAAATGCGATTAAGCCCGCAGCAAATAAGCCAGCTATTACTGAGTACCACAAAATAGCGATCTGTGGTGAAAAAGAGATACGCCACTTGTTATTTTCCATCTAGACTCATCCCTTTGTGACAAACGAATTTAGTTTGCCTTATTCTTGCTTTCAACTATATAGAACATGTGGGATGTTTTCATTAGTCAGTTTGGCAGGACAAGTATATACCTATACCCGTCACCCTTGAAACTGCCTGTTTGTTGGCTGCACTCATTCACCCCAATCGGTAACCGACGTTGCACTTAGTGGACTAAGCTCTTGGGGTCTCATTCGTTTGCCGCCGCCATGCAGTTCTAATTATTTTGGGTATATACCACCTCAAAATGCGCATTCCCTTCGGGCGGTTTTTGATGTGCTATGGGTATATTCATCAGTATAAATTTTTAACCACGCTACATACACCGTTGTCTTTTTGATCATATTTGATATCAAATTCCAACCGCTTACAAAAATTTAACATGGGTCTATTTTCAGCCAATACTATACCTTGCATTTGTTTTAAACCTTTTTCAGTGGCACTAGCAATTAAGGCCTGCATTAAGCGCCATGCGATCCCTTTTCTGTGCCAATCATCGGTCACTACAATGGCAAATTCACAGCTTGTTCGGTCAATATTTGTAATATACCTGGCCACTCCAATTTCTTGTTCAATGCCATGTTTTTCTATCACCGCGATAAGTGCCATTTCAAGGTCGTAATCTATTTGAGTAAAACGAATGAGCATGTCTTGTGTCAGTGTTCGTATACCTTGCATAAATCGAAAATATTTGGCTTGGGTCGTCAAACCATCAATAAAGGCTTTTTCGATATTTGCATCTTCAGGGCGGATGGGTCTTATGGTTAATATTTCGTTTGAATGCAACACCTCTTGTTTAACTAATTCAACGGGATAAGGATGTATCGCCATATGTTGGTAACGTGCTGATGTTGTATACTGCCTAATGACAATTTTGGCATCAAGCGCGATAGCGTTTTGTTCATTAACAATGAGGGGGTTAATATCTAACTCTTTAATCCAAGGTAAATCACAAGCCATTTGTGACACACCCAATAATACCTGTTCAATTGCTGCAAGGTTACAAGCTGGGTATTGGCGAAATTGTCCCAACATTTTGCATACTTTGGTCCGATTGATTAACTCAGCAACCAAGGTTTTATTAAGAGGTGGGATCGCCCCTTCTCTGTCTCCCATAATCTCGGCAATTGCCCCGCCTGCTGCAAAACTGATAACAGGTCCAAAAGCTGGGTCGTTGATTAAACCAACCATAAGTTCTCTAGCCATTTGTTGGGTGTACATTTGCTCTACAGATACTCCTATCAATTCTATGTCTGGAAACTTCTCAGATACCGATTTCATGATTTCTTCATAAGCTGACTTAACTGCTGTTGCATTGAAAATCCCTAAACGTACTCCACCAATATCAAATTTATGTGATATTTCTGTGCTATAAATTTTTACGACTACCGGGTAGCCAATTGATTCAGCCAACGTAACCGCTTCGTTTTTATCTCGCGCTATAGCAGTTTGTGGAGTCGATATTCCATATGCGTTCAATATCGTCATAGATTCTAACTTGGTAAGCGTAGTCCGGTTTTGCGACAGTGCATTTTGTATAATGTTTTTGCATACATCAGGATTAATATTGTTTTCTTTTAGCAAAGGTTCGGGAACTTGCAACAATAGTTTTTGGTTGATAGCAAAGCTTCTTAAGTATGAAAATGCCTCGATAGCCGCTTCGGGTGTTAAAAAGGTGGGGATATTGTTTTTTTCTAGCAGTAACCTTGCAGAATTAACATCATCACCACCCATGAAGCAAGTCATGATCACTTTATTGGGGTCCTGCGCAAATTCGACTATGTCCCTAGCTACTTTTAAAGGCTTAGCCATGGCCTGTGGCGTCAGTATAATAATCATTCCATTAAAATATCGAGATCATTAAAGCACACCGACAGCGTTTTTTTGTATCGCTCTGGGGTCGCATCGTCCATGATATCAATTGGGTTAGCTTGCGACCAATAGCTTGGTATAAGTTCGCTTAACGAATCTTTAGTTTTCTCACTTAGGTCTAATAGTTTCAAATCTAAATCAATTGCGCGATCTGCAGCAATAATTCCTGGCCCTAAACCATTGGTAATAATGACTAGATTGTCTCCCTTTAACCTTTTGTCTTTAGATAAAACAGTCGCCGCTATAAACAAATCGTTGACTTTATAACCTCTAACCGCCCCAGCTTGTCTAAGTACCGCATTAAACACGTCATCCTGGCCTGATATGTTTCCAGTATGGGGTTTGACTACTGGGTTGCCAGTACTATGACGCCCTACTTTCATTACAAGTACAGGCTTCACTCTTGATGCCGCCTTTAACGCGCTGATAAACGACCGAGCGTGATTTATGCCCTCGATGTATAACAATATACTTTTAGTGTGAGGATCATAAATTAAGTAGTCTAACAGCTCTTCAAAATGCACATCAGCAGAAGAGCCTAAAGACACCACTGCAGAAAATCCAAGCTTACGGCTTTTAGCCCAATCCAAAATGGAGGTACACAATGCACCTGATTGTGATATCAACGCCAGACTGCCATCAGTAGCGGAACAATAATTAAACGTGGTATTTAAACCGGACTTAGGTCTAATGACGCCTAAACAATTTGGCCCAATAAAGCGAATGCCAAAATGCAGCGCCGTGCGCTGGATTTTTTGCTCAAGCTTATTTATATGCGCTCCAGTTCCTGCAAAGCCTGCAGATAAAATAATGACAGCCTTAATCCCACATTTTCCGCAATCTTTCATTATTTGGTTAACACTTGAAGCAGGTGCTGCGATGACCGCTAAATCAATAAAGTGATCTATTTCGAAAATATTTGTAAAACAGCGTTCACCAAAAACATGACTGTTATTAGGATTAACTAAATAAATAGGACCATCAAATGTATCGCCCACTAAGTTTTTATATACCGCTTGACCTATAGCAGAAATACGTTCGCTGGCACCAAACAAAACAATGGACTTAGGCGCAAAAAAGGCATGTAAAAAATGTTCCATTAAAATTTCTCC